>CAOVIS010000066.1:4147-5448 GCA_948543905.1 uncultured Bacilli bacterium | reverse complement strand
TTAATGATAATATAGCCATTATTATTAGTTTTGAAAGACAAGCTACGATGGTGATATTCATGCAAGTTTTAGCTTTGTTTATTGCTTGTAAGACACTTTGGAGGGGGCCTTCTAAATAGAATAAAACAAAGAAGGGAGCTAGTATTTTTATGTATTCGGCACCGCTTATAGTATTATAAAGCTTTAATAGAAAAAATTCTCGAAAGAAAAAGATGGTACTAGAAAAAATTAAACCAACAATAAACGAGAGAATTAAGGCTTGTTTAATTCTTCTTTTTACCATATTTATATTTTTTTTATAATAAAATTTAGTAATTTCTGGTAGAAGTGATGATGATATGGCTTGGATAAAAAAAGATGGCATTGCAAGAAGAGAAATGGTATAAGCATTATAAGCTCCATATTCATTTAAAATATAGTTCATAGAATAACCAGCATACAAAAGAATATTAGTTAGGATTATAGGCTCTAAGAAGAAGCCAATATTACCAATTAATCTTGATGAAACAGTTGGGGCAGATATTCCAATAATATCTTTAGCAATCGTAAGGGATGGCTTTAAATCATTCTTTTTGAGGGCTATTTTTTTCGGCAAAAAGAATAAGAATATAAGAACGGAAGCTATTTCGGTTATGATACTTAAAAGAATTAGTCCAAGAACAGCATGAATTACACTTTTGGCAATTAGAGGGGGAATGATTAAATATATGAGCATAAGACGAATAATTTGTTCAACAATATTAGATATAGTATTAGGAAGCATTTTTTGTTTACCAAAAAAATAACCTTTTAAAACAGATGATAAGGAAACAAAAGGAAAAGTTAGAGCCATGGCCATAATTAATGGAGCACATCTTGAATCATTTAGAAGTTTAATGGCAATAAAGTCTTTAGTAAAATAAATTATTAATATAATTAGAAAATTAACGATAATAGTAATTAAAGCTGAATTAAAAAGAATTTTAGAACTAGGATATTTTTTTTCACTGACAAGTTTTGATATAACAATTGGTAGAGATAAAGTTGCGAGAGTTAATAATAAAGAAAAAGTAGGCATGACAAGAGAATAGAGGTTTATGGCATCAGGGCCAACCATTCTAGTATAGATAATGCGAATTATAAATCCTAAAATTTTGGTAAAAAAGCCACCTATCATTAAAATAATTGTAGCACTAAAGAATTTATTAGATTTCATAGCTTCACCTCTTTTAAAAGAATAAGAAATATTATATAATTAATGTATATAGTAATTTTATTTTTAGGAGTGGGATTTTATGCAAAACGAAATTAAGTTTAAAACA
>CAOVIS010000066.1:0-4048 GCA_948543905.1 uncultured Bacilli bacterium | reverse complement strand
TAAATGATGTTTTTAATGTGGATGTTAAAGAATTAGATAATTATGTTAAAGAAAATATTAAAGATTATCGTCGAGATGTTAATGAAAGCGAGATTTAAATGAAAGATAAGTATATAAATATTAAAGTAGAAGATTTATTTTCAAAAATAGAAGTTAATATAAAAGAACAAGAAGAAATAGCTAGAATTCAGGAAGCTTATGATTTTGCTAAGAAAGTTCATGAAGGAGAAATAAGACTTAATGGGGATGCTGTAATTACCCATGTAATAGAAGTTACAAATATTGTTAATGATTTAAATGTTGATGCAACAACTATTATTGCTGCATTTATTCATGAAGTTTTAAATGATGATAGAGTAACACTACAAGAGGTTGAAGAAAAATTTGGAAGTGAAGTTGCAATTATTGTAGATTCCTTGAATAAAATTAATAAATTAGAATTAGTAGATGAAAAGGAAGCCAGTGCAATATATTTAAGGAAAGTTTTAGTAGGTCTTGCAACAGATGTTAGAGTACTTTTTATTAAACTTGCAGATCGACTTCATAATATGCGAACTAATTATGCTATTAATCCTAAAAAACAAAAAGCTAAAGCTTATGAAACTCAAGCTGTTTTAATTCCTATTGCTCATCGTTTAGGTATTAATTCAATTAAAAGTGAATTAGAAGATTTATGCTTATACTACACTAAGCCTGATGTGTATCAAGATATTTTGGATAAACTTAATGAAACAAGATTAGAGCTTAATGATTCTTTAAAAGAAATGCAGGATAGTATTGTAAATATTTTAACTGAGCAAGGTCTTAAATTTAAAATTAAAGGACGAGTTAAGAGTGTCCATAGTATTTATGATAAATTAAATAAAGGTAAAAAATGGAGTGATATTTACGATATTCTAGCACTTAGAGTAATATTAGAAAAAGTAAATGATTGCTATATGGCTGTAGGGCTTGTTCATGCTAAATATCGGCCGATTCCTAAAAGATTTAAAGATTATATAGCTATGCCTAAAGCTAATATGTATCAGAGTTTACATACAACGGTATTTGGCCAGGATGGTCATTTATTTGAGGTGCAATTTAGAACATTTGAAATGGATGAGTTTGCAGAAAAAGGAATGGCTTCCCATTGGTCTTATAAAGAGCATGGAACTAAAAAAGTTCAAAATTTAATGGAACAAAAATTAGAAATGTTTCGAAATTTGATTGAGACTAATGAAGAATCTTCTGATGATGCTTTTTTTAAAACTGTTAATAATGATATGCTATCAGAAATGATATATGTTTTTACTCCTAAAGGTGATGTGATGGAACTTCCAAGGGGCGCTACACCTGTTGATTTTGCATATCGAATTCATTCAGATGTAGGAGATAAAGCAGTTGGAGCAATTGTAAATGAAACAATTGTGCCACTTAATTATGAACTTGAAAATGATGATATTGTAAAGATAAAAACTGGTAGTGTAGCTACTCCTAATAAAGATTGGTTAAACTTTGTTAAAACTAGCCAAGCTAAAAATAAAATTAAAGCTTATTTTAGTAAACAAGAAAGAACATTTTTAATAACTAAAGGCAAAGATATTTTAGAAAAAGAAATTCGTAAGAAAAAGCTTTCAATAAATGAGATTCTAAACGAGGAGAATTTAATTAAATTAAAGAAAGAATTGAAACTAGATAATTTAGATGATATTTATTTATCTGTAGGAACTCTTAGATATACAGCTGGTTATATTGTAGGAATAATCGTTAATCAGGAGGAAAAAACTGAAGATATATTATTAGAGCGCTTAAAAAATCAGCATAATGTTAAACGAAATTATAAAAATGACATTATCGTTGGGGGTATTAGTGATATTTTAGTTAATATGGCTAAATGTTGTAAACCTATTTTGGGTGATGAAATAATTGGGTATATAACTAAAGGAGAAGGTATTACAGTTCATAAAAAAGATTGTTTAAATGTTCGGGATAATGATCGATTAATTGATGTTGCATGGAATAATAATAGTGAGACGATTTATTTAACTGATTTAGTTGTAGAAACTATTAATACAAAGAATTATCTTACTGATATTATTGCTGTGTTAACTAAAAGAAATGTGCAAATAGATACTTTAAAGACTAAAGAATTTAGTAATGGATATTTATTTGAAATAACGATAAAGGTAAGAGACAGAGATGAAGTAGATAAATTAATTATTGATTTAGAAAATTTATCTTTTGTGGTAAGAGCTAGTAGAGGTAAATGATGAGGGTAATAATTCAAAGAAGTTTAAAAAGTTTGGTAGAAGTAAATAATAAGATAGTTGGAAAAATAAATAAAGGTATGGTTATTTTAGTAGGATTTACTGAAGGTGATGATGAACTTATAATAGATAAAATGGTAAAAAAAATTATTAATTTACGAATATTTGATGATGAAGCGGGAGTTATGAATAAATCATTATTAGATATAGAAGGCGAGATATTATCTATTAGTCAATTTACTTTATATGCTAATACTAAAAAAGGTAATAGACCTTCTTATATAGAAGCTTTAAATGGGCGGGATGCTATTAAACTTTATGAGATATTTAATGAAAAATTAAGAGAATTTATCCACGTAGAAACAGGCATATTTGGGGCTGAGATGCATGTTAAGATAACTAATGATGGACCTGTTACAATTAGTTTAGAAATAGATAACTAGAGAATACTCTAGTTTTTTCTAGCACTTGTCTAGTTTAATATATCGTATGATAAACTGGAGGTGCTAAATAATGAAATTTATAATAAATGTGATAGGAAGTATTTTAATTTATAGTCTTTCTTATTTATTTGGTAAATTAGATACGGCTTTGTTAATTTTGGTTATAGTAATAATGATTGATTATATAACGGGAGTTTTAAAAGCAATATATAATAAAGAGTTAAATAGTAAAAAGAGCCTGCAAGGTATAATAAAAAAGATGGGTTATTTTTTAATTATTATTTTAGGAGTTATGCTTGATAAAATATTAGGTAGTAATATAATTAGAAATGTTATAATTTATTTTTTTATTTCTAATGAAGGAATTTCCATATTAGAGAATTGGGCTTTAATGGGACTTCCAATTCCAAAAAAACTTCGAGATACTTTGCTAGAATTAAGAAAGAGAAGTGATACTAAAGATGAGTAGAATATTAAAAAATTACAATAATAAAATAACCCAAAAGTATAGAAAAGGTACTCATGAAGGAATTGATTTAATTAGCAGTATTTCCTCAACTGATTATGTGATAGCGCATTCTGATGGTTTAGTTGTGGGTTTAGAAAATAATTATAATAAAACCGATAAAATGGGCAATTCTTATGGTAATTATGTTAAGATTAAACATGATAATGGGATGTATACTTTATATGCTCATTTAAAATATCATAGTATTCCGGTAAAACTTAATTCCAGGGTTTTTAAAGGTGAGGTTATTGGTTATATGGATAATACGGGTTATAGTATGGGTGAGCATTTACATTTTGAGGTTAGGGACAAATTTAATAAAAGAATTAATCCTGAGACTTATTTGAATAATGACTTAATTTCAGATTTAACTAGTAATAATAATCTTGATAATATAGTAGGTGAAGTAATAAATGGATTATGGGGTAATGGAAGTATTAGAAAATAAAAACTTGAGCAAGCAGGTTACGATTATAACGAAATTCAAACTAAAGTAAATGAAAGATTGAGTTCTAAAACTAGTATTTATGTAGTTAAAAAAGGTGATACGTTAAGTGCGATTGCCAGTAAATATAATACAACTGTTAAAAGATTAGTAGAACTAAATAATATTAAAAATCCTAATTTAATTTATATAGGTGATAAACTAAAATTTAAAAAGTTAGTTCTTTTTTAGTTTAGTGTCTTTTATCGTTTTGAAGGATTTTCATATTATGCAAAAGAAAGAAGGTGAAGAAGTTGAAAAATATTAAAGGTTATATTAATTTAAATAAAGATATTTCCCTTGTAAAAAGTAATATTGATATTTTAAGAGAAAGAGAAAAGAATTTAAAAGAAATGATTAAAACATT
>CAOVIS010000065.1:5298-5537 GCA_948543905.1 uncultured Bacilli bacterium | reverse complement strand
GAATAATAAAATAGATGATAAAAAAATAAAAGAAATTTTAAAAGCAGCTGAAGATTGTATGAAGCAAAAGGATTATATGGGTGCAATAATACATTATGATAAAATATTTGATTTACATGCTGAAAATGACTATCATAAGGCTTATTTTGGATTATATTTAGCTTGGTGGAATTTATGCAGAATAGATAATAAATGGGAAGAAGATATAAATGCTCATTTTAAAAATGCAATAGTAACTG
>CAOVIS010000065.1:2077-5280 GCA_948543905.1 uncultured Bacilli bacterium | reverse complement strand
AAAATATTTCATAAGGAGGATTTAGAAGATGAATAACAACAATCAAAAAACAAAACAAGAAACAACACAAAATAACAATAATAAAAGAAACACTTTAAAATTAACTAGAATAGGCATAGAAAAAATAATAAATAATAGATGGTTACTTATTATTCCAACTATTTATACCATAATAGCATCTATCTGTTGGAAATATAGAGATTACATATATAAAATTGTACCATTTGATACTAACTTTAAATTTTTTTACATTGAGGATTTAATTATTAAATCAATAATAGGAATTTTCTTATTTCTAATATTATGGTTGATTATAGTTACGATTGGTACTATTGGAACAGGCAAATACGATGAGGATTTTGAAGAACAGGGATTTACTAATAAAAAAGGATTACCACCTGATAGAATAAGCGAAAAAAATAATAGTAAGGAAATAGAACATAGTATAAAATGGGATTTTCTTGCTAGTAATATTCCAATAAACACATGGAAAGATAATATTTTAAAGGTTGAACAAGTGCTTGATGCTTATATCAATTATTTGGAATATTCAAAACTTACTAAAAAACATGTAATTATAAAAGGTGTTCCTACTAAATATTATAAACCTGCTATATTAACTACAAAAGATAACTTCCTTTGTGATAGCTTTAATGCTGTTTTTGTAGGACAAACAGGGTCAGGTAAGAGCTATGCTATTCTTTCATTTATGGGAAAAATAGCCCTACATAATCCATCTAATACTTGTACTTATCTGTGTGACCCAAAAGGCGATGAACAAAATTTTATGCAATTTGAGGGTAGCCCTCATTATTATCTAGGTATTGAAAAATCTGTTGATGGAATAAATAAATTCTATGATGAATTTGTTTATAGACGTGATAGCAGAGATAAAGAACGTAAAAAACAACTTGTTTATCTTGTAGTAGATGAATATAGTATGCTTTTATCTAGTCTTGATGATGCTAGAGCTAAAGAAGTTAAAAGAAAAATTGGCGAAATGTTACGAGCAGGAAGAAGTTTATCATGCAGGGTTATTATTGGACTTCAAAATGCTTATAGTGAGTTCTTTGATAAATCTCGTGATAACCTAGTTACACGTGTTGCACTATCAACCATAAGTAAAGAAGAACAAGGCATGATGTTCTCAAAATATAAGGAAAAAATGATTAAAGAATTTGGTCAGGGAGAGGGCTATATCTACAGAAGTGGTATAGGGCTAGAAGAATTATTTGTTGCTAAAATTGAAAATATGGAAGAAGTAAATTCAGCAATAAAAAAATCGCTATCTAATGAATTTGGAAGTTATTAAAATAGTACAAATTAATTAAACATTTTATTGTATTGTTTGAATAAACTTTAAGTAAGGAGGTTGTATGAAAGTTTTTGTAAATCTTCCAGAGCTAGAAGAAGATAAAAAAGAACTTGAAAATAGAGTTGCAAACTTTCATGCAACTTTATTGATAGAAAAAATTAAAGGATTAAATATTAGTGATGCATCTAAAAAGAAAATCCTAGATTTAATTTTAAAAGATATTAAAGAAAAATGTACGAGAGACTAACTCATACATTTTTTTAATTTATTATAACTTGCTCTAGTCATTTGTGATTTACCAGTTTCCCATTTTTTAATAACGGATATATCTTTATCAAGCATTTTGGCTAAATCAATTCGTTTAAGGTTATTCTTTTTTCTAAAATCAAGTATAGTTTGAATTGAATTATCTAAAAGAAAAGCTATATAGTCATCATTCATAACAATTTTATCTTCAATATCTAATTCTTTTATAATATCTTTAATCAATTTAACATTAACAAGTTTTAATTCTCTATTTTCAAGATGGTCTAAAACACCTCTATCACAGCCAAGTTTTAAACATAAATCAGTTTGTTTTATATTAGCAAGTCTACGATAATATTTAATCTGTTGTCCTATGGTACTATTTTCATTTATTTGTGGTATCTTCCAAACAGCATGAGTTTTTAAAGTAATTTCAGTTTCTAGCTTGTCCTTTAATTTATCAAACAGCTTACTAATTGATGCACAGCTTTCCAACACGTGAATGTTGCATTTTCAATACATCTAGCCGCATAAGTCGTAATCCTTGTAGCTTTACTTTTTTTATAAGAATCGATACCTTTAATCAAGCCAATTGTTCCTATACTAATTAAATCATCAGTATCATATGTTTTGTTATCATATTTTTTTACAATATGGGCAACTAATCTTAAATTATGTTCAATAAGCATATTACGAGCCTTTTTATCCCCATTTTGCATTTTATCTATCATCATTTCTTCTTCACTTGTTTCTAAGGGAGGTGGAAATACCCCATTAGAATAACTACCTGTAAAAAAAAGCATATCTTTAATAATATTTAAAATATTTAAAAACAATTTACTCACTTCCTAATTAAACATATTCTAAAATATAATTTTTAGAAATATTCCTATTTACATTTAAGATACTTTTTAAGTATAATACTAATAGGAGGTTCCACATGGACTTAAACAATTTTATTTTATCTAGATTACTATCTAAAGACATTCCCAATACCCCAATTTATCATAATTTATTAAACACTTTGCTAAGAAATATTCATACTAAATCTATTTTAGGTTATATTTATGAAGCTGGAATTAAACAATTAACTATAGAAAATATGGATATAACCCCTCATAACTTAATGGGTATTTTTACATCTGAATTTTGTCTTAAATATGCCTTAGAGTATCTCTCCTATTTAAATAATAATCACGAAGTAATCGAGAGTTTTGATATTCCCTTTAAACATTAAGAAGAAAAATCTTCTTTTTTTAGCTATATTTTTTCTAATTTAGACCATACTAACTAATAAGGAGGATATTATGACCCAAAAAGAATTACTTTATATGGAAGATGCTATCGGCCACGAAGCAAACTTAATCCAAATATGTCAGATTACAATGGATACCCTAAGTGATAAAAACTTAAAAACTTTTATCAAAGGTGAATTAAAAAAACATGAGACTATGAAAAATAAACTCATGAGTGTATTGGAGGACATCGCAAATGACTGATAAAATATTAATGGATAATATGCTTCTACTTTTAAAAAGTACTGTAGAAGTCTATGTTCATGGATCTCTTGAAAGTTCCACTAAACCAGTTCATAACATTTTAAAAAACAATCTTGATGAAACTATTAAAATGCAAGATGAGT
>CAOVIS010000065.1:0-2067 GCA_948543905.1 uncultured Bacilli bacterium | reverse complement strand
AATATGGCTGGTATCAAATTTCTAATGTTGATACTAAAACTATCAAACAAACTTTAAAAAAACTAAAAAATAACTAAAAAAAGACTATTCATTAAAAGTCTCTTTTTTTATAACAAATTTCTTAATTATCTATGAAAAGTTAAAGCTTTTTCTAATACTTTTGACACTTTGGACAAAAATAAGTACTTCTACCCCCTATTTTAATATTCTCTATTAAAGTTCCACACATAGAGCATGGTTCTCCCTCTTTTTTATGAACTTTAAGTTTTTGTTGAAATCTACCAGTTACTCCCAAGCTTGAAGTATAACTTTTAATCGTAGTTCCACCCATCTTTATTGCTTCTTTAATTATTTCGTCACTACCCTTAACTATTTTCTCAGCCTCAAGTTTTGTAATATCACTAGCTGGACGTCTTGGATCAATTCCCGCATAAAACATAACTTCATTAACATAGATATTGCCAAGTCCACTAATAATTGTTTGGTCAAGCAAAACTGTTTTAATTGGCAATTTTTTATTTTTAAACTTATTAAGTAAATAATCACTTGTTAAATTTTTATCCCCAGGCTCTAGCCCTTGTTTTGCTATACTTTCAGTCATTTCTAAATCTTCTTTTTCTATTAAATTCATCCGACCAAATTTCCTAGTATCTTCATATCTTAAAGTGGTATTATCTTGAAATATAAACGCTACATGTTCATGTTTTCCTTTTTCTTCATCTACATCTTTTAAAAAAAACTTACCTTCCATTCTAAGATGTGATAGCAAATATCTATCTTCTGTCTCAAAAATCAACCACTTTCCCCTTCTTTTAATATCAATAAAACTTTTTCCTATCAAATCAGGGCCAAACTCTTCTTCACTACTTTCAATCATTTTTTTATAATAAACTTTAACATCTTTTATTTTTTTATTTAATATTTGTTTTTTTAAAGTATTTCTAACTGTTTCAACTTCTGCTATCTCAGGCATATTACTCTCTCCTTTTCATTTAATATTATTAAACATAGAAATAAATTTATCAATATCACTAAATTTTTCTATAGCTGGAATATGAATAAATATCACTTTTGTTTTTATGTTTTCTTCTTTTATATAATTTAATACTTCATAATAAGCATAATTACAATAAGAAGTACCAGGATTTTCACTTAAAGTATATGCTATATTATATTTTTTTAAAAGCTTTAGAATTTCTCCTAAAATTATATTAGTATATAAGCAATTATTATCTCTATAACTAACCAGTTCAATTGACAATTTTTTAATATTAGGTTTCCAACCAAGCATTATTATATATTCATAATTAGATTTTAATATTTCTTTTACCTCTTCCTCTATAACATTAAAATCATTTGTAAATAAAAACTTATTTAGGTTACTATTCATTTTATTTAGTACTATTTTAGAAGGACTTAAATCTTTTTCATTGATACTTTTATAACCAGTAAGTAATAAATTACTTTGCCTCATATAAATCTTTTCCTTTAGCTATACCTACTTTAAGTGGTACAGAAAGCTCAATTACATTTTCCATGACATCTTTAACAATTTTGGTAACTACCTCTTCCTCTTCCTTTGAAGTATCTATTACTAATTCATCATGTATTTGCAAAACCATTTTACTCTTAATATTTTGTTTTTTAAATTCTTCATAAACTAAAACCATTGCTTTTTTAATAATATCCGCGCTAGTACCTTGAATAGGCGTATTAAGAGCTATTCTCTCACCACTAGACCTAATCATATAATTTTTGTTATTTAGTTCTTCAATTGTTCGCTTACGGTTAAAAAGCGTCCTAACACTTCCAACTTCATAAGCTTCTTTAATTATATTATCCATATAATTCTTAACTCCAGGATACAACTCGTAATATTTATTAATAAATTCTTGTGCCTGCTTACGATCAATATTTAAATTTTCACCTAACCCAAAACCACTTATACCATAAACTATCCCAAAAATAACAGCTTTTGCTGTACTACGCATAAGTTTACTAACCATCTCTTCAGGAACCCCATAAATATCCGCGGCTACTTTCGTATGAATATCTTGACCATTTTTA
>CAOVIS010000064.1:3026-5551 GCA_948543905.1 uncultured Bacilli bacterium | reverse complement strand
AAGTATGGCAATTATGGATGCTTTTGTTTCAATGAGACACTATATTGGTAATAATTTATTAGAGCAAAAATATATAAATAATCAAGTTATGAAAAATACAGAAGATATAAAGTTATTACAAGAGTCTTTTGAAAAGTTTGAAGAAAAAAGAGTAGTAAATGAAATATATTTTAATGGACAGATTTTTGATGCTTATGCTAAGATTTTAGAAATATTTAATGAAGCAAATAAAGAGATTATTATAATAGATGGGTATGCTGATTATGTAATACTTGATATTATAAAAAGATTAAAGATAGATGTAACAATTATAACTAAAGAAAATAATTTATTAACTAAACAATATCATAATTTGCGTGTTATATATAATAATACATTTCATGACAGGTATTTTATCTTAGATAATGCTATTGTTTATCATTGTGGAGCTAGTATTAATAGAATAGGATATAAAACGTTTTCAATTACTTTAATTAGCGATAGAGATGTTAGTGAAGTGATTATTACTAAAATAAAATATTTAATTAATTAGTTATAGTTGCTTGACTATAAAATTATTTTTGATATAATTAATTTAGAAGGTGAACAATATGAAAGTTAAGAATAGAAAAGGATTTACGTTAGTAGAGTTACTTAGTGTTATTGTTATTTTGTCTGTTGTAGTCTTAATTGCAACTAGTGCGGTAATTCCTATGATGTCTAATGCTAAAAAGGAAGCTTTAGCAACTGAGGCTAATGTTTTAATACCATTTTTTAAAACATTATATTCTAAAGGGGGAAATACGGGAACTAGATGCATTACATATCAAGAATTGGTTGATGCTCAGTTAATTGATAAAAATGATGATGCTTATAAAGGAAGTTTTCTAGTAGAACAAGAAAATGGTAAAATTACTTATAGATTATGGTTATCAAATGGAACGAATATGATAGATGGTAAAAGTCCAGATTTTACAGGTAATGATGTTATTGATTCATCTGAGGATGCTTCAGTTGTTTGTGGAAAGTAAGACTAAAGATAGTCTTTTTTTTAATATTATGATATAATTAATGAGGTGATTAAATATGATATTAGGTTCACATGTAAGTTTTGGTAAAAATCAGCTTTTAGGAAGTGTAGAAGAAGCAATAAGCTATGGAGCTAATACTTTTATGTTTTATACTGGAGCTCCTCAAAATACGATTAGGAAAGCTATTGATAAAGATTTAGTAATAGCTGCTAAAAATTTAATGAAAAATAATAACATTGATATAAATAATGTTATTTGTCATGCTCCTTATATTGTTAATCTTGCTAATAATAGTGATGAGGCTAAATATAATTTTAGTATTAATTTTTTAAAAAATGAAGTTGCTAGATGTGAAGAAATTGGTATTAAATATATTGTGTTACATCCGGGATCTAGTGTAGGACTTGATAGAAATGTAGCTTTAGATAACATTATTAATGCTTTAAATATTATTATAAAAAATGATACTAAAGTAGTTATTCTTCTTGAGACAATGGCAGGTAAAGGAACAGAGTTGGGATGTTCTTTAGAAGAGATTAAATATATAATGGAAAATATAAATGAACAAGATAAAATAGGGGTATGTTTAGATACATGTCATTTAAATGATGCTGGTTATAATATGCATAATTTTGATGAGTTTTTAAATAAATTTAATGAGATAATAGATTTAAACTTTGTTAAGTGTATTCATATTAATGATAGTAAAAATGAATTTGCTTCACATAAAGATAGGCATGCTAATATTGGATATGGTACGATTGGGTTTGATAGTATTTTAAGTATTATAAATCATGCTAAATTAAAAGATATTCCTAAAATTTTAGAAACACCTTATATTGGAGAATATGATGAAGATAAAGAACGGATTTATCCACCTTATAAATTTGAAATAGAGATGCTTAAAAAGGGTGAGTTTAATTCTAGCTTATTTAGAGATATAAGAGAATTTTATAAAAAGTAAAGGCAATGGTATTCTACCTATTAAAATTTTAGCTGATATTTAAAAAACCTCAAATAATTAGAGGTTTTTAAGATAAGATTGATAACGAGCGCTGTATTCGTTAAAAAGCTTTTTTATTTTGGCGAGATTTTCAGGACTAAAATGATTACTATAACGGTCAAGATTTAAGAGATTGGGATTCTTAATTATTTGTTCCCAATTTTTTTTGACAAAATTATAAGTAAATTCCAACTCTTCGGGATTTAAGCTAACGTTTTTGGATATAGCAAAGTTATTAATGTCTTCTTTAGTCATTTTTAAAACATATCTTTTTATTAAATTATACATAAAATCACCTATTATATTGTATGAATTATAGTTATTTTTGAATACTAATAATGGTGAAGTTTAATGAATAAAAAGTTTTATTTTATAATATTATTACTTACTTTAGTTTTTGGATTGTTCATATATAGAGTTTTTTATCTTGCTTATAATAGACATGATTATTATTTAGAGAAACTAAAAAGAATAAGTGAGGTATATGTAACTGGAAGTTCAGCGCCTAGAGG
>CAOVIS010000064.1:2144-2998 GCA_948543905.1 uncultured Bacilli bacterium | reverse complement strand
AAGAATTATAGATATAAATGGAAAAATTATTGTTGATAATATTGGAACTAATACAATAATGTATCATAAAAATAGTGGTATATCTTTAAATAAAGAGATTGAAATAGCTAAAAGATTAGTAGAGCTTACTAATTATAAATATAATTATAATAATAATGTTTTAAAAGACTATTATATTTTATTATATCCCGATATAACTAGTGAGCTGATAAGTAGTGATGAGCAAAAATTATATAATGAAAGAAAAATAACTAAAGATGATATTTATAATTTAAAGTTAGAAAGAATTAATGAAGAAATGTTAAATAATTTAACTGATTTAGAAAAATATAGTTCTTATTTTTATTATCTTATGAATGAAGGGTATTCTTATCAGAATAAAGAATTATTAAGTGATGTTAATGACGAATTATATGCGAGTATACTTGAAGCTAATTTAGAAGGTGTTTTTGGAGAGATAAGTTGGAGTAGAAATTATTTGTATGGAGATACTTTAAAGAGCGTAATAGGTTCAATAAGTAAAAGTTTACCTAAAGAAAAAGTCTATTTATTAAATAAAGGGTATAGTTATAATGATAGAATAGGTATTAGTGGACTTGAAGAATATTATGAAGAATATTTAAAAGGAGAAAAAGCTGTATATAAAGTTGAGAATAATAACTTATTTTTAGTAAGTGAAGCTAAAAGGGGAAAAGATTTAGTATTAGAGATTGATATTGATATGCAAGTTAAAACTGAAAATATTATTAAGGAACAAATTAAAGTAGCTAAAACTAGGCCTAATACGGAATATTTTCGTGAAAGTTATGCTTTGATTAGTGATCCCTCTACAGGAAGTATTAGAACTATTGCGG
>CAOVIS010000064.1:326-2103 GCA_948543905.1 uncultured Bacilli bacterium | reverse complement strand
AAGATGTTAGTATTAATACGATTAAAAATGCTTATACTGTTGGAAGTGCGGTAAAAGGAGCTTCCATGGCAGTAGGGTATCAAAATAAAGCCATAGATATTGGCTCTACTATGACTGATGGATGTGTGAAACTTTATAATAATCCAGCAAAATGTTCTTTTATGCGTTTAGGATATTTAAATGATATTAGAGCTCTAGCAATGAGTTCTAATTATTATCAATTTATTATTGCACTTAAAGTGGCCGGTTATAATTACAAATATGATATGAAAGCACCAGTTACTTTAAATGATTTTAATAAATATCGAAATACTTTTTTGGATTTTGGTTTAGGTAATATTACAGGTATTGATTTAAAGGGGGAGACTACAGGCTTAAAAGGTGAGAAGGTAGCTCCGGATTTATTGCTTAATTTAGCAATTGGGCAATATGATTTATATACACCAGTGCAAATGTTACAATATATTAATACGATCGCCAGTAATGGGATTAGACTAAAACTTAATTTAATGCATAATATTAAAAGTGATGAGAAAATTATAAAGGAACAGGAAATACAAAATTTAAGTCAAGTTAAAATTGATGAAAAATATATGAAACGAATTCAAGAGGGGTTACGTGAAGTTATAAAAAGCGGGACGGGGTATTGGTATATTAATCAGAGTATTCCAGCCGCAGGAAAAACAGGGACTAGTGAATCATATATTGATTCAGATTATGATGGATCTTTGGATGCTTATGTTATCTCGAATAGTTTTGTGGAGTATGCACCTTTTGATAATCCTAAGTATTCGATTGTGGTTGTGAGCCCTAATATTAGCAGTTTAAAGACAAATAATGATTATCAATCTCCAGTAAATAAACTAATTGCGAAGAATATTAACGATTTTCTCTTTTCAAGCTAGATATTTAATGGTATAATACTACTAGCAATTTAAAAGGAGGTGCTTTTATGGCAAAAAATGAAAACAGAAACTATGTAATCATGAAATGTACAGTTTGTGGTGAAGAAATAAGATGTACAAGTAAGAATAAGAAAAATACTCCTGATCGTTTAGAAATAAGTAAGTATTGTAAAAAATGTCGTAAACATCAAATGATAAAAGAAAAGAAATAGGGAGGTAAATCATGAATATTAATATAAATGATATTAAAAATGGTATGACGATTATTATGGATAATAATTTATACCAAATTGTCGAATTTCAACATGTAAAACCAGGTAAGGGTTCAGCGTTCGTTAGAATGAAACTTAAGAATTTAAGAACTGGTTCAATAACTGAGGATACATATAATACAAATATTAAAATTACTAAGGCTCATGTAGATAGAGTGCCAATGCAATATTTATATGCGGCGGGAGATAATTATGTATTTATGAATAATGAGTCTTATGAGCAAATAGAGATTAGTACTAAAACTTTAGGAGATCAAGTAAGATTTATTAAAGAAGGATTAGATATTACAGTTGAGTATTATGAAGGAGAAATACTAGGAATTAATTTACCTGAAAAAGTTGAATATGAGGTAGTTGAGACTGAACCAGCAGTAAAGGGCAATACAACTAATAATGCTCAAAAAGATGCTAAGATTGAAACTGGTTATGTTGTTAAAGTTCCTTTATTTATAAATGAAGGAGAAAAGATTATTATTTCAACTAAAGATGGCAAATATTCATCTAGAGCTTAAGTCAAGAGAAATCTTGATTTTTTAATTTTTATTAAAATTTTACTGACTTTATATAATTGGAGATCGGAAGAGCGTCGTGTAGGGAAAG
>CAOVIS010000064.1:0-316 GCA_948543905.1 uncultured Bacilli bacterium | reverse complement strand
TTATATAATTGGCTAGGCAAAATAGTAAAATTGGTTAAGCAGATTTTATAGTTTTGGCTAGCAGATTTACTAAAATTGGTAATTTGCAATATGTTTTTAAATATGTTATAGTGAATTTGCGAGGGACTAATCCTTTGGTGTTGCCACATCTTAAATATTTTAATATGAAAGAGGTGGTTACTATGGCGAAAAAAGATTTTTTAATCTTGGCTCTAATAGTGATAATTATTCTCGAAATCATCTTTGATTAAGTAATTAATTTAAGGGGGTTTTGGTATAAAAAACACCATTACTTGAAAAAGTAATAGTGTTTGCC
>CAOVIS010000063.1:2571-5597 GCA_948543905.1 uncultured Bacilli bacterium | reverse complement strand
ATTTATTTCTCTTGTTGATAATCCTCGACCATACAATGATATTATTTTATCTTCTATACCTGAAACATCTCGCTTATTTTTAGGTACTATCTTTGGGTCAAATTCTCCATTTCTATCTCTTGGTGTTGAAAACTCAAATTCTCCAAATTCACTTTTTAATGTTTTCTTACTAGTTCCATTTCTATAATTAGTTTTATCTATTTTTTTATCATATTTAGAATATCCCATAGAGCTTTCAAATTCTGCATTCATCATTTCTTGTAATGAATCTTTAAATAAATCTTTTATTGCACTTGATAAATCTTGTGCTGTTTCTATTTCATAATTTTCTTGTAATATTTTTAATAATTCTTTTCCTTTATTCATATAAAAAATCCTTCCATTTCTATTTTATCATGGAAAGATTCTTATTTACACAGATTTATTTACAGACTCAGGAAGTTTTTTTAAATGTTCTTCAACCAAAAATGATTGATAACCTTTTTGATATAAATAATTTTTTATTTTTAAAATAGTAGTTTTATTATCATACTTCAAACTATATTTCTTATATAATTTATTAATTAAATGCTCTAATTCTAAATCATCATCAGATATCATAAAAGTATCTAATATTTCATTAATATCTAATTTAGAAAAGCCTTTATTAATTAGCTCATTTAAAGTTTTGCGTTTAAATTCTAAAGCACTTTTACGATTAGATTTAACTTTTTTAGTTATATATTTTTCGATTTTTTCTCTAAATATTTGTTTATCAATCTTATCTAAAAATGGCAATACTTCTTCTATTTTAAAACCTAATTTAATTAAATCAGTAGCAATTTTATTTTCACCTTCTACATAAAGATTTAACCTATCATGAATATATGCTTCAATATAAGTATTGTGATTTAAATAGTCTTCTTTATTTAGCCTTTTAATCGCATAATCTATCTCATAATTACTATATCCTTTTTTATTTAAAAGGACATTTAATTCCCTATCCGTTCGAAGTCTAACACTTATAAGTCTTAAAGCAGTATAATAGGCTTTTAAAGAATTATTTTCTTCAACTATTTTTTTAATTTCTTCTTCTCCAATTTCTTTTTTTAAAAGTAACTCATATTTAATAATTATATCATCATATAATTTATATTCATCTTTGTCAGTAATAATTTTATATTCATTTAATTTAAGCTTTTGATATTTAAGTAATTTCATTAAGATTTATCACCCATTATTCTCTCGTATTCTTTTATTAAGAAAGAATCTGTCATCCCTGCTATATAATCAATTACAATCCTTACTCTATCCGTATTATTTTTATATTCCTCACTCATATTATTTAAATAAGAGCAAATAATTGGTGAAGCTTCATTATTAATATTTATATCTTCTAAATAAGTATCAAACAATTTTTCAAATTGTTTTTGTAAAGTTTCTTTTTCATCTTTCGATAGAGAATTATTATAAATACTCTGATAATTAAAATTCTTTAAATCATTTATTGCTTTAAAAACATTATCACTAAGTTTAATATAATTTTTATCAAAACTATTATTTATAACATCTAATATACAAGTATTTACAATTTCTCTAGTTGTCCTTCCAAGATCTCTTGTAATATTTTCGGGAATATCCTCTCTTTTAATAATATTGTATCTTATCGCATCATCTATATCTCTCCCAATATATGCGATTAAATCACTTATTCTTACTACACAACCTTCTAAAGTCATGGGTTTTAATTTCAATAATTTAGTTTTATCCTCATAACAAGCTTCATATTCCGCTAAAAAAACCTGGGAATCTTTTTTTATTGGCTCATATTTTCCCTCTAATATTTCCCCATTATGACACATAATTGCATCTAACACCTGAACACTTACATTAAGACCTTTGCCATAATTCTCAATATTTTTTAAAACCCGAACACTTTCAATATTGTGGTTAAAGTAGCCAGCATTATGTTTAAGACTAATTTTATTTAAAATGCTTTCTCCAACATGTCCAAATGGTGTATGTCCAAGATCATGTCCTAAACTAGCCGCCTCAATTAAATCTTCATTTAACCCTAAAGCTCTTCCAATAGTTCTAGCTATTTTACTTACAAATTGCACATGAATCATCCGTTTAGAGACATGAGCATGCATACTTCTAGCAAATACTTGCGTTTTATCTTGATATCTCATAAAAGAAAGCGCATAAATAATTCGATCAATATCATGAAAAAAAGCCGGTCTAATATCATCATTTACCTCTTTTAAATATATAGCATCTTGATCTTTTGTCGCGTAATCCTTAAGTATTTTATTATGCGAATTTATTTGTTCAATTATTTTTTTATTCATTTACCATCACCACCTTAATTATAAGTAAAAAATTAAAAAAAGACAACTATAAGTTATCCATTTCATCAATTAAATCTTGCAAACCTAAATTGTCTATCGCTTTTATGAAATTATCAGTAATAGTCTTTTGTTCTGCATCTGTCAAATTATTAATATTAACACTATCTGTTGTGTCAAAAACATCAATATCTTTAAGTTCTAATTTTACATTACCACTTACACCCAAATCAATTTTTTCACCAACTACTGTTGTATCAATATTAAAATTATAATCAAAAGAAACACCTGATTTACTTTCTTTAATATTAGTAAATTCTATTTTGCCACTTAATTTAACTCCATCTACATTAATCTTATAATCAGCTTTAAAATCACTATCACTGCTATAAATCTTTAAGTCTAAAATCTCTGTTGAACCACTAATAAATTTCAAATTAGCATTATTATCACTTGTCTCTTTATATGTAACTTTATCCCCTTCATCTAAAGAAATAGTTATACTTTCTAAACCACTTTCAACTACATAACTAATTCTTTCAACTTCGCCAAATAAAACATTGCCTTCTAAGATATTGCCATCTTTATCAATATAAAAATTAATTTCAATATCTTCACCTGTATAATTTAAATCAGCTTTTGCTTCTTCTAAAGTCTCAACTATCTCTGATCTTGAAACTTCTAAAATCATCGCTAATA
>CAOVIS010000063.1:0-2561 GCA_948543905.1 uncultured Bacilli bacterium | reverse complement strand
TCCATGTTTTCTTTATCAAGTTTATAGGTTATTTTATTAACTTTAACTTCTTTCCCATCACTTACTATTTTATCATCTTTTTCTGTAAAACTATCTTTATCAAAAGAATCTATTAAAATATTTTTATAAGTATTTAATATATACTCAATATCTTCAATTTCTAAAGTACGAGCAATATCCCCCATAATTTCATCATAAATAACACCATATTCTTCTTGAAGTTCATTAAAAACATTAAACTCTCCTAAATTCAAAACTTTACTGTAAATATCTGCACTTTTTAAATAAAGATAATTATTAACATTTGCTAAAGAAGCGCTTAATTTATTAGTACCATTACTAATACCTAAATCCATCACAAGCTTTTTATTCTTATAATCCATACCACCCGTAAAACTATAAGTATAACCTACTATAGGTTTTAATTCCTTCATAGAACTAGTTATTTTGGCACTAGCTTCCATTGTATAAGGGTTATTTACAAAATCTAAACCCAAATCACCACTTTTAACACTTTTAAAAAACTTGTCAAATATTTCATAAGAATCATTTATAGCTTTACTATATATTCCCAAAGGGCTTGTATCAACTTTATTCTTTTTACTGCCACCTAATTTTTCAAACCCCATCCAAAGTCCCGCGGCTACCGCCAGAACTAAAAACAAACCTCCTAAAATTAATTTAATTTTTCTATTACGAGCTTTCTTACTATTATCTGAATTAACTACTTTTTCAGACACTTCTTCTTCATTACTCATAACACACACACCTTTCCTAACTATTATATTTATATAATATCAAAAAAACTCCTATTTAGCTATACATTTTAAATAATTTATACTACTTAACATCTAATTTTTTTAAAAATTCTTTACTTTTTAAATATAAACCTGTATAACGATCATAATAAGTATTTAAAAAATAATTAATTTCATTTCTAACCCTATCACTTATTTTTAAATTCTTAATACTTTTTATTTCAACATAATAATACATTCTTAAAAGTTCAATAGTCTTAGGCTCAACTACCATTTCCTTAGTATAACAATTACTACAAATATAGCCGCCTGCATCACCATCAATCGTAAGAATATTAACACTTTTTCCACACTTTACACAAGCATCTAAGTTAAGACCTACTCCTAAATAATCCAAATATTTAATTTCTAATATATTACACATAATAAGCGGATCTAACCCACTATTTATTTTTAATATTACATTTAAATAATCTTCATATAAATCATCATCAGTTTGCTTTATAACTTGACTTGTAAGCTCTGTTAAATAATTGACATAGCTTAGAAGAACAATATCATTTTTAATCAAACTCAAAGAATCTAAAATATCAACACTCTTTAAAATTGATAATCCCCCTTCTTTATAATAAATATTAAATTCTCCATAAGTAAACTTAAGAGTTGTTGCTCTAAAAGGACTTTTTAAATTCTTAGCTCCTTTACACATTATCCCAATTATTCCTTCATTTGTAAAAAGATGAATTATCTTTGAAGTATCTCCATAACTTATTTCTTTAAATATCACACCTTGTACTTTTTTTAGCATATACTTCACCAAGCTTATTATATCAAAATTGACAATTTATTAAAACTAATTTATAATATTTTAAAAAGAAAGAAGGCTTTTTATGTATACTTTAAAAGATATTACAACTTATAGTCTCA
The DNA here is from genome assembly GCA_948543905.1 of uncultured Bacilli bacterium. Next base: position 876 of record CAOVIS010000063.1, on the reverse strand, counting down.
TATATTTAAAACTAATTCCTGAGCCTGAAATAACCCTACTAAAAAAATATCATATAACTAACTTTTATGAATTAGAGGAACTTTTAAGTAAAAACATTCCTGAATTATGTACACCCCTAATATTTGAATTAATGCGCCTAGCATATAAAGTTTTAAAAGATATAAAAGAAGAAAGAGTTAACCCCAAAACTTTTACTTGGAATCATAACCAAACTTATCTAGATACTATTAAAAATACTGATCAAAATACTAAAGGCAGTGCTTTATTTTATAACGTAGTTAACTCTAATAGTGGAATTTATGAACATAGCCTAAATGATTTTGATATCTATACTTTAAAATATTTAACTAGTAAGATAGCTTTAAATGGCAAAAATGCCGCCCAAGCATGTATTCTAGGGATAGGCTCGAAAAAACTAATAGACTTAGCATTTAATATTAAACAATATGATGAACAAATAAATAGAGTTGTAAAATCATTAACTATTCCACAAGATATTAATTTATTTTTATATAACCAAGAACAAAAAAGAACATTAGTAGAAAAATATAAAGAAGAGTTGATAAGATATCTATTTTCTTTAACTAATACCTTTACTTTTGGTTATATTAGTTCTAGAGACAAAGAAATAATCTTAAAAGTCTTAAGAAATCAATCACATTCTTTAAAATATCAAAGTTTTTTAACAACTATTCTTGATTTTATTGCTAACTACACCATTATCAGTGAATTAGAAGCAAAAGATTCTCGTGAGCTTACTTTACAAAGATTTGTTAAATAAGTAAGCAAGACACATATTGCTTTGTATACTTGCCACTTGATAGGCAATTTGGAACAATTTTATTAAATTTGGTAAAATTTAAAAAATTTCTAAA
>CAOVIS010000062.1 GCA_948543905.1 uncultured Bacilli bacterium | reverse complement strand
AAGAGTGATAAGGTTATCTATTTCTAAAAATAAAGCTCCAATTTGCTGTTGTTCAATACTTTTAGGATACCATTCAATATATTTTTGCATATCATCTAGTGATAAATTAGTTTGCTTAACTCCATCATCGAATTGCAAAAAATATCTATTCCTATTCATAGTAATATAGAGATAATAAGCATCTATATCACTATGAGGAGTTATACCAGCAATACGTTGATTTAACGTATATTTATTGGGTTTGTCAACCAAAAATGTTCTTGCAAGTGCTCTCCCATTTGGGACATCACTTAATACAAAAGCTAACTCATTTTTTAATAATGGTTCATTTTGCTTGTTGGAAAATTTTTTAATTTCACCATTAGTAGATACAAATTTTGAATTTACCACAATATATTTACCATTATCATCAATATCATTTTCATGTGCTTTACCATTTCTATAATCTGCTACTTCAAGTAACTTACGTTGTTCCCAAAAAAAAGTAGAATATCATCTACCTATTTTAATAATTCATCTATTGAAATTTTATGTTTTTTACATATTGTGTATAGAACTAATGAAGTAACTAAATACTGTCCTGTTTCATAATTACTATATGTTGTTTGAGATATCATGCATTCATCAGCAATCTCCTGTTGAGTTAATCCTAAATCATTTCTAATTTTTCTTAATTTACAACCTATTTTGTTTTTATCTAATTTATCAATTATTGAATAATCATTTTCTCTAGATAATCCTGTTACATAATCAAGTGAATAATGGTATAAATTAGAGAATTTTACTAATTTAGGGAGTGGCATAGTATCATGTGCATTTTCCCAACCAGAAACTGTTGATCCAGTAACTCCGAATACAAGACCAAGTTCTGATTGTGTCATTTCTAGTTCTTCCCTGCAAAATTTTAAATTATTATCATTCATATCTTTCACCAGTATAATTTTCCCATTAAAACGAACAATATTAGCAAAACTATGGGTCATTTGGTAAAATTGTGCTATAATGATATTCGACAGGTGATTTAAATGAAAAATAGAGCAAGGAAGGAACAATTAAAGAAATTAGCGTTGAAAAAAACTGATAATGGTGGAAGAATCTATCAGTTAATTAATAAGAATATATTGGATAAAGCAATAGATCTAATTACAGATGAAAAAACACCAACAATTGTAACTTCTTTAGTCAAAAAAGGTTATCTAACAGGAAATGAACAATTTATTGATATGCTAAATAACTTTATTTATTATTTTGATTCAAAATTTCCTACAATATGTCATAAAGATTTAATGTTAGAATTTATCCTTGAAAATCAAACCCCAGAATTTTTATTATGTAAAAAATATTGGGGGGATAATGATAATATGCAATATTTTATTAATAGTATGGATAAGGCAATTGTAAATAATTTTTATGAAACAATTCTTTTTATAGATGATAAGGTTTTATTTAGACCCTTTATAAAAAATTTGCAAAACTTAGATCTTGATAATAAGAATGACTTAGAATCTATAATGAAATTTTTAAAAAAACTTTTATGGACTAACATTAATGATTTTTCTACTTTGTATTTATTTCAAAATTTTCATTTGAATCTTAAAAAATTTCAAAGAAAAAATAAAGATAAAAATCCTTTAGAAGTGTATTATCATATAATAAATGAAATGAAAATACATTATGAAAGGTTAATAGATTCATATTATAAAAATAAAGGTATACTAAAATATGTAAAATGATATACATAATTTTGAAAAAAGACTATAATATAATTATAAAGAAATAATTAGGTATTTAGGATTGATTAAAATTGTTATTTTGTTATAATACTATTTACTTAATTAACGGGAGGGTCAAATGAATATAGCAGAAGTTATCCAGGACTTACAAAAATATTGTATTAGTAACACTAAAGAAGATAAAACGATATATAAGACATCACAAAACACTTTTATGGAAGGTTTTGTTGGTGTAATGCTTAATGAGTGTACTGATTCAAATGATTATGAAGTTTATTTATATATAAAAGATAAAGATTTGATTGCAAGTCCATTATTATTAGAAAAATATAAAAATGTTATAGATGCTACTAATTATTATGAAGAGTTAGTAGATTTTATTAAAAATAATACTCCTGAAAATATAGTAAATAGATGTAAAAGTACAATTTAAAAAAGTACCCCCAAATTTACCCCCAAAAATACCCTTGAATAATAAAGTTAAGATGATAAAATATAGTAAAATGAAACAATTAGCAAAAGAGATCTGCTGATTGTTTTATTTTGCATTAAATGTTATTGACTTTTTCCCAAAAAATTATATAATAAATAACAATTTAATGGTTTTGTTTAGAGGTTTGGGGATGATTCTTATGGTGCAAATTGTTTGCAATAAACATATCATTATGTTTTCAGAAAAATATGTTCATAAGGATAAAGCACCCCTAAATCTAAATAACTATAAGAAGAGAAGTAATTGCAGTAAATAGCTTTTATTCTCTTCTTTTTTGATTATGGAGGTCATTATGAAATTATTGAGCAATGAAGTAATTAAAAAATATGATTATCAAAAAACAAGATCGAAGGTAAATGAATTTATGGAAGTATTTGAAGAAAATTATTTCAGATACATTAGTGTACTTCCACCTAGTATTACATCTCATCTTAGTGAGATTAAAGTACAGTCATCTGGATTTACCTCTTCACCAGTAGAAAGATATGTTTTAAAGAAGATAGAAAAAGAAGAAGACTTTCTAGAATATTTAAATATAATATTAAGTGTTCTGGATAATCTAACTATGGAAGAACAACACTTTTTTAAAGGAATCTTCTTTATGGGAAATACAGAACTTGTAATGGAAGAGCAACTTCAATGTGCAGATAAGACTTTAAAGCATATTAAGAAAAGTTGTATTATTAAATTTGCTTTGGCTCTGAATATGGCAATCCTTAAAGAAGATATATAATCAAATCGGAAAAAGTCAAATTTATATTATGAAAGGAAATTAAACACATAGGACACATGTGTTTTTTTGTGGTTAAATTATGAGAGAATATAAAATAAAATATAAATTAATATTAGAAGGAACAGGTTTACAATCTGGAAGTAATAAATTTGATGTAGATAAAAGGGTTAGAACTATTATTAAAGATGCATTAATGATTGAATTGGAGAAACATACTGCTTTCTCATCCTTATTTAAAGATGGAGATTTTGATATTAAATTAGAAATAATGGATTACGAGCCTAAGAAAGAAGAGAAGATGGACTAATGTTATCTTTATTAATAATTTTAGGAATAGCATTTATAATGTTATTTCTTTTTTGTTGTTGCAAAGTTGCATCGTGGTCTGATGAAATGAATGATCAAACTTTAGAAAAATAAAAATGATTAGAAACACTTAATGAAAGGATAGATATTCTATAAATAATATTGTATTTGTAGCATAATCTTATAATGGTGAAAGATATGAATGATGATAAAAAAATATCTTTTGAAGATTTAATTTTGAGATATCTTATAGAAAAAATATTAGAAAGAAAAAACACAAGTTAATTATATGTCGCAGTTTTGTATAAATCCTAATATAGTGTTATTATTCACTTGTCTTAATTATTGGTCAAGTAATTAGGAATGGAGGCAATGATGAATAATAATTACTTAACTGATGTTGAATTTAATGTAGGGATATATATAAGATTATCTCAAGAAGATAGAGACAAAGACAAAAAATACGAATCTGATAGTGAAAGTGTCACTAATCAAAAAGAATTATTAAGAGATTATGTAAAAAATCATAATTTCAATTTAGTAAATGAATATGTAGATGATGGATTTTCTGGAACTGATTTTGACAGACCTGGTTTTCAAAAAATGATGGAAGATATAAAAAACAAGAAAATAAATTGTGTTGTCGTAAAAGATTTATCTAGATTAGGTAGAGATCATGTTATGACAGGATATTATATTGAAACTTTTTTCCCTGAAAATCAAATTAGATTTATTTCAATATTAGAGTCTTATGACAGTTTTAAAAATCAAGCAAGTAATGATTCATCAACTTTCATAATTGCATGTAATGATTACTATAGTAAGCAGAACTCAATTAAAATAAGAAATGTTTTAAATGAAAAAAGGCAAAAAGGAAAGTTTGTTGGAAGTTTACCAAGTTATGGATATATGAGAGATCCTGAAGATAAAGGACATCTTATCCCTAATCCTGAGATTGCTCCCATAGTAAAGAAGATATTTAAATGGAGAGTTGAAGGAATTGGTCCTTCTGAAATAGCAACTAGGCTAAATAATGAAGGAGTTCCAACACCAAGTGCTTATAAAGGAACAGCCTATTCAACAAGATTATTAGATAGTAATCAGTGGAATATTTCTACTGTAAAAAAAATTTTAGCAAATAGAATTTATACAGGTGATATGGTTCAGCATACTCAAGCAAAAGTTAATTATAAATCTAAAAAGAAAATAAATTTAGATGAAAAATTGTGGTTTATTGTAGAAAATACCCATGAAGCTTTAGTAGATAAAGAAACATTTGAATATTGCCAAGCTATAAGAAAAGGTTTTAATAGACAATATAAAGTAAAAATAGAAAGAGAAATAAGATTGTTTGAAGGAAAACTGTTCTGTAAGGAATGTGGAAATAAATTAACCGTTTCATATAGAAGAAATCATGATTATTGGACAGTTAATTGCAACAAATATTCTAGAGATCCATTAAGAGTAAGATGTACATCTCATTTCTTCCCATATAACTATTTAGAAGAACAGTTAATTGAAAAAATTGATGAAGATGTGAATACTTATATAAAGAAATTAGATGTAAAAAAATTAAATTCAGAGATTGCCAAAAATGTAAAAGAGAGCACAAATAAAATTGATAATATTATAAATCAGCTGGAAGTAGACAAAAAGAAATTAACAAAAAGATTAACTATTTTATATGAAGATAGATGTAATGAAGTTATTTCAGCTGATATGTATAAGGAATTATCACAAGAATATGATGAAAAACTATCAGAAATTAATAGGAAAGTTGAATTGCAAAAGATGGAAAGGTATAGAGTAAAAAACACAAAGGATATCACACCAGATTATACCAAGCAAATAAAAGAACTATTAAATCTAAAAAAATCAAAAAAGGATTTATATGATTTATTAATTGATCGAATAGTAATTGATCAAGAAAGAAATATAACAATAAAATATAAATTCAATGTTATACCAGATAAAGAATTTAAATATGAGAATAGGAATTTAGCAAGAAATCCCTATGGAAGATCTGGTAAGAACGGTAAGAAATCTAAAGAAAATAAAAATAATTAGTAACATATGCAAGGGCACTCAGGAGGTGGTGATGGTGCTGAAATAATCTATGCTCTCCGAAATAGTGATACTCTATCTCGCACAATTGCCAATGAATTTATTAAATCCGGTCAAAACGTACGTAAGTACTATCAAAGACGCTTGCCTAGTGATTCCAGTAAAGATTATTATTATATGCTGAGAAATACTCCAAACAACGAAACCATTATTGTCGAATATGGATTTGCTGACTCCACAGGTGACGATGTAAATCAAATAAAAAATAATTGGGAAGAACTTGCTGAAGCTGTTGTAAGAGGTCTTGCTACTTATCTAGGAGTACCCTATATTCCTAAAACTGGAACAGAAAGTAACTATTACACAGTAAAAAAAGGCGATT
>CAOVIS010000061.1 GCA_948543905.1 uncultured Bacilli bacterium | reverse complement strand
CTAACTCTGAAATTCCCCTCTTAATTTCATTATTCAAGTCTTTCTCTTGCTCTAAAGTTTTTAAAATTTTTCTTTTTTGACGTCTAATCAGATTATTAGCTTTCCAAATTTCAAGATTGCATATCTCTAAAGCCTCTTCTAATCTTCCTAGTTTAGTTAATATTGTTACTTTTTGTGATTGTATAACATCAATGTTTTGCCATTTATCTAAGTTACATATCTCTAAAGCTTCATTATATCTTCTTAATTTAATTAATATTGTTATTTTTTGTGACTGTATAGCAACTTCTTCAGGAATTTGACTACATATCTCTAAAGCTTCTTTATATCTTTTTAACTCAATTAATATTGTTATTTTTTGTGATTGTATAGCAACATCTTCAGGAATTTGACTACATATCTCTAAAGCCTCTTCTAATCTTCCTAATTTAATTAATATTGTTATTTTTTGTGACTGCGTTCTTTTATTTTTCTGCCATATGTCAAGATTACAAATTGCCAAAGCTTCTTCTAATCTTCCAGTTCTTATTAAAATTTTAATTTTTTGGTGCTGCATAGCCCCATTATCTTGCCATTTATCCAAATTACAAATTTCTAAAGCTTTGTCTAATCCTCCAATTTCTATTAAAATTTTAACTTTTTGATATTGCATTGCTCCACTATTACACCATTTTTCTAAACTACAAATTTTTAATGCTTTTTTATATTTTTTATTGTTAATTAAATCTTTAATAGTCAAATAATCCTTGATAAAATCTGCACTACTATTTTTAATATGATATACAGTTCTAAGTGAAACCCCACATGTTTTAGCAATATAACCTATTCTCAAATTATTAGCTAAACCAACTAATATTCTATCTTTTGTTTCTTCTTTTATTGCCATTATTTTTCTCTCCTACTTCTAACTAATCCCTTAGTTTTATTTTCTTTTATAATTATTTTTATTAAACTTAAATAAAAATCCCCATTAAAACACTTAACCCTAATCTTTACTCTATCTAATAATTTTTTAATAACATCAATCATCACTTTAGAATCTGCATACTTTTTTTGCATCATTTTTAACTCATAAACTATAACATCTTTATGAAAACCATTAGCCTCATAATAAGCCATCATTAAACAATCCTTTACCTCAGCCATCTCATCTAAAGCTTGTATTTCCTCTGAACTAAATTCTTTATTATTTATTAAATGTAAATAATTATCATAAATACTTTCTTTTTGAGTTCCCTCTAAAGAATTAAAATGCTCAAGTATGGGAATTACATATTTCTCAGTTTGAACTAAACTATTATTTTGAAAATTTCTTTTATTACAAATTGCTAAAGCTTCGGGATAACGTTTTAAACCAATTAAGATTCGGATTTTCCGAGCCTCTATCATATTATTATCCTGAAATTCTTTTCTCTCACACATTTCTAAGGCTTTAGCATATTCTTCATGATTAATTAAAATATCTATCATATTAATTTGCACACTAGCACTATTTTTAAAACACTCTCGATTTATAATTTTTAATGCTTCATCTTCTTTTCCCATCAAAAGCCATAATTTAGCATATAAACCTTGTATTATCATCGAATCTTTAAAAAGTGGACGAGATACTATTAAAAAAGCTTCAGGATACATCTCACAATTAATTAAAATTCGCACCTTACCAGCTTGAAAATCTTCGTCATTTCTATATTCATCTTTAGAATATACTTGGTATGCTTCATCTAACTTACCTAAATAACTAAGTAATCTAGCTCTGTAAAGTAATATTATTTTATCGTTATCAAAAATAGGATTACTAGCTATCCTAAAAGCTTCCCTAAACTTTCCAAAATCCATTAACACTTTAATTCTTGCAGATTGAATAGAACCATTATATAGAAAAATAAATCTATTGCAAATATCAAAAAACTCATCATACTTTTTTAATTTTATTAAAATATTAATCTTTTGGGAACAAATAACATCATTATCTCTATACTCTTCTTTATTACATATAGCTAAAGCTTCCTTATATTTTCCTTTATTCATAAGATTTCTTATTGCTAAAGAATCTCTAATTACTAAAATTTCTTTTCCTTGGGCTTGCTCTAAATCATCGATCATTTCTAGAGTAACATTTAATTCATTACATATCTCTTCTTTAGCTATCCCTTTAGCAAGTCGTACTAATATTTTATTTCTTATATTATCTCTTTTACTCATTAAAAATATCCCTCCTGATTTATTTTTATTTTAACATAAGGGATATTTATTGTAAATATTTTTAATCTAAACTCTTTTTATGTTGAAGTATTATATTATTAAGCAGTAAAAATCCTAAAACAAAGATAATTAAAATCACCATATTTATAATAATTGGTTTAAGACTTTCCATATTAAATACTTCTAGCGTTTTAATTAAATTATTATTTTTAATAAAATAATATGAAGGTAATGCGTGGGCAATATTTAAAACCGAATTTGGTAAATATTCCATCGGCACAAAAGACCCACACAAGAAACTTGAACCAAGAGCAATAACATTAACAATGCCATTAACAGCATCCTTACTCTTAATTAAATTAGCAAGAATTATCGCAACCACTAGAGCTAAAATTATAAAGATAAACATATTAATACTATATAATAATCCATGCATACTAAGCATTGTATCCTTTATTAAGATAAATCCTAAAATAAGATAAAATAACCATATAACTATCGCATAAGCCATATTAGAAAATAATAATTTATTGTTATATTTTCGATAAGAAGTAGAACTTACTATTACCCGCTTTTTTACTCCTTCACTCTTAAAACTAGAAATCACTAAACATACAATCTGAATTAAAGAAGCTAAAATACAATAATTGGTAAAATTAAAATAAAATGTCGCACTATTTAAACCATCAGTATCTAAACTACTAGCAACTTCCACTTTTATTTCTTCAGCTAAAACACTTTCCGCCCTACTTATAATTTCAGATTCTCCCAAATTAGTTTCCTTAAAACTACTCACAATATTTATATATCTATTTAAATACATATCAGCTAAACTTGCCATGTAATCACCAGTAGATTTAATTTCTAATTGAGGATTTTGCTGATTTAAAAAATCTTTATTAAAATTCTCAGGTATATAAATAACATAATTGACATCTCGGTAAAAAATTGCATCTTTTATTTTTTCTTCACCCTCTATTCCAGAAATCATATTACTAACCCGACTCATATAATTAATTAAACTTTTAGTTATCCCAGTATCTACATCTTGATTAATAATAAGTACATCTGGCTTAGAGGCTGTAAAATTCATCGTATCATCTTTAGTTTGCATATTAAACCCTGCAAAAAATATTAAAATTACTGTATATAAAATGACTGTAAATTTATACTTATTTAAAACTTTTAAAAATGCTTTAAATGTATTCATACTCTTGCCTCCTTAAAAGTATACTTGCTATAAATAACAAAATAGCCCCAAAAATAACTAAACTAAAAACATTAAAGAAATACCTATTTAAAGTATCATAATAATATAAAGCATAAAAACCATCAGTTATCATACTAGCTGGGTTAAGTTTATTTACTAGTGGAATATTTTTATCAATAACATATTTCATCGTAATACCCATCATTCCTGATAAGAAACATCCGAGCATTGTAATAGCAATAATAATACCTAATTTTGTATTTTCATTAGATTTCATCACAACTCCTAAAAATAACCCTAAAGACAAACCGGCAAAAGCCCCTGTCATTGCTAAAAGAATCACAAGTAATAAATTAGCTCCATAATCAACTTTTAAAACCAAAATCGTAAAAATAAATAATAAAGAAAGTCCTACTAACTGTAAAATATAACTAGCTAGCATATTACTAAAAACAATTCTACTTTTTTTAGTCGGTGCAATACTTACTCTCTTACCCACTTCACTCATATTAGCAAGGCATTTATTAATCGCCGTAAGTCCAAATATTCCTCCATATAAAGCAGCCATCGCAATTAAAGTATAATACTCAATCATAGTATAGCTTAAATTAGCATCACTTATATCTTTAATATTAGCACTAATCTTAGTTATTGGCGGAATACTACTAGTCTCTCTTATTTCTTCAACTACATTTTTTAAAACAGTTTCATTAATACCATTTTCTTTAATTACAACTTTTACATCTTCACCTAACACAACATAACCACTTATATCTTTATGATTTAATAGATCTATTGCTTTATCTAAAGATACATACTTTGTATTAAATAACTGATTATCTCCTTTGCTTAAAACTTCTAACCCATATTTTAAAGGAATATTTTGTTCTAAACTAACATCTTCCACAATAGCTATATTAATTAAATCTAATTTCTCACTATCTTCAATATTCGAAAATGCCATATTAAAGAATATTCCTAAAATAATCGGAAACATAAAAGTCCAAAATATCAACATTTTATTTTTTAAAAGAGTTATAAAAGCATATTTAAAACTATGCATCTTAATCACGCAATTCCTTTCCAGTCATTTCTAAGAATATATCATTAAGAGTAGGTCGCTCAGAAAATATTTTATTATAATTTATTTTCTTTAGTTTTAAAAAGTCCATTAATTCTACTAAATTATTTTTACCTTTTTTATAAGTTATAACCAAAACATTATGATTATAAATCACCTCATCAACATTCTTAAAATTTCTAATTTCTTCTAAATATTTAGATTTTAAATCTATAACTTCTACTGTTACTTTTTCTTCTATACTTGCTAGATCTTTAATCTCTTCAAGTGTACCTTCAGCAATTATCCTACCCTTATCTAAAATGATTATTCGATCACATAATATTTCTACTTCTTCCATATAATGAGTCGTGTAAATGATGGTTGCTCCATTTGCTCTTAGTTTTTCAATTCCATCTAAAATATTATTTCTACTTTGAGGATCTACTGCCACAGTCGGTTCATCTAAAATAATTATTTTTGGTTTATGAGCAATACCACAAGCAATATTAAGTCGTCTTAAAAGTCCACCTGATAATTGTTTAGGATAAAATTTTGTAAATTCTCTTAAACCCACTAATTCGATAGCATCACTGACATATTTCTTACGAATATTTTTATCTTTAATATAAAGTCCACAAAAATAATCAATATTATCAATTACATTTAATTCTGAAAATACTGCAACATCTTGAAATACAACACCAATATTTCTTTTAATTTCATAACTATCAGGCAACATTTTCTTACCCATAATTTTAATCTCACCAGCATTTTTCTTTAAAAGTGCTAACATACAATTTATCGTCGTCGACTTACCACTTCCATTAGGCCCCAAAAGTCCTAATATCTCTCCTTCTTTTACTTCAAAGCTTAAATTGTCTATAGCTTTTATGTTTTTATATTCCTTTACTAAGTTTTTAACTTCAATTATATTCTTCATTATTTACCTTCTCCTCTATACATTGCAACAATACTATCTGTTAACAATTCATCTAATTCTAAATCCGTAAAATTTACTGTTTTTGTTGCCATTAAACAAGCCATTCCATGCGTAAATATCCATACTTTTACGTGAAACCTCTTTTGATCTTCAACGCTAAAACCCGTGAGTTTGACACCAGCTTTAATAACATCATCACTTAAAGCATCAGCCATTACAAAATCTATCGCGCTTTTATTAGTTTGCTTCATAAATAAAATTTTAAAAAATTCTGGATAATCTCTAGCAAATTTAATATAACCAAGACCCATTAATTTATAAGCCTTAGGCATTTTAACATCTACTTTAAAATATTCTTGATACTTTAAATATATTTTTTTAGTTACTTCCCCAATCAATTCTTCCATATTTTTAAAATTATGAAATATCGGCTGCA
>CAOVIS010000060.1 GCA_948543905.1 uncultured Bacilli bacterium | reverse complement strand
AAAAAGAGTTTATGAAGTTGATAAGACTAAACTAAGATTATTACTTCGAGAACATAAAGGAGACTATAGTCTAAACGATATAGCTAGATCCTTAAAGGTATCTAAATGCTGCGTAGATCATTGGTTTGCTAGTAATGACGATAAATTTACCATGCCATACGCTAATAAATGGGAAGATCTAAAGAAATTATTGAATATAGAAACTACAGAGTTTGATAAAGCAGTAACTACATTAGAAGAAAGTATAACGCCAGCGCACGCCGATACTCTTATGTGTAGTCGCCCTAGATGTAAGTGTGTTTCAAGCGATTTAGAATTAGTGGAAAGTAAAATATTACAAACATTAAGATCAATAAAAGAAGATTATAAATTATATATTGATAATTACAAAGAAGCAGTACAAAAAGAAATAAATAATAACAAAGAAGTTATACAGGTAATAGACAATGAAATTGACAAAGTAAACGCACAAATTGAGAAAGCCTGTGAATTAGTAGAAGCTGGAGCATATACTAAAGAACTTTTTAAAAAAAGAATAGATGTTTTAAATAATCAGTTAGAAGCATTATTAAATCAAAAACAAGAGTTGCCTAACATAAATAATATAGCTCATGAATTTACTAGCAAGAAAAAGGCTATACCTATATTAGAAGATGTTTTAAGTAGTTATACTCCAGAAATGACAGCCGAAGAAAAAAACGAATTATTATCTACAATAATTAAGAAAATTATATATAAAAAAGACCATGGAGGCCGCTATTTAAAAGAAAATTTCACTATTGATATTATTTTATTGCCCTTTGACTGATAACAGTATTGTAAAAATGAGCTTGGTCATTGCGAAATGATTGCTTCAATGGTAGCACAGCTAACTAAAAATGCAACTATAGAAGAATTAAAGGCAGCAGGACTTGCTAGTAATTTTGCAGATCATGGAAAAGGAGTATTTCCTACTGATGCATCAGGAGTGCCATTTACAGCTTCTTATTTTGCAGTTACAGGAGATCCTATTGCTGATATAGTTGAAGATATGGCCGCAGAACAAAAAGCTCGAGCTGTTTATGAAAACTTAATTAATCTTACTAATGATGAAGATGTTTTAAGAGTATTATTATTTTTACGTCAAAGAGAAATTGTACATTTTGATAGGTTTAATGAATTATATAACTATTATAAGAAAAAAGGTTATAATTAAAAAATAGAGTCTAGGCTCTTTTTTTAATTTTTTGAGAGTTTGATTTGTTAGTATTTTCTTGTTTATTAACATTTTTAGGTTTATTACTGTTCTTTTTATTAGTGTTATTCTTTTTAGATGGTTGTTTTTGTTTACTTTTAGCATTATTTTGTTTTTTGACTCTATTTTGGTTTTGATTATTTTTAGCTGTTTTCTTTGTTTTTTTAGTTTTAGGCGTGGTTTTAGAAGCTTTTTGCTCTTTCTTAGGTTCTAATTTTATAATAATAGGTGCCATTTCAAAACCAGTGTCTAACGGAGTAATCTCTTTTTCCTTCATAAATAACTTTCTAATGAGAGCTATATCTGATAATTTAAACTTTGGTTTATTATTTGGTAATTTTATTCTAACTTTTACTTTTAATTCTTCAGGTTTTTTAATAGGTTTTTTTACTATTTCTTTTTCAAATATTGTAGTTTCTTTCTCTATTATACATTTTTTAGCTTGGATTTTTTTAATTAATGCAACTATTTTGATGTAAATAAGTGCAACTAAAAAGCATATTAAAGTAATAAAATAAGTGCTAATAAGAGCAATAAAAAATATGTCAATTGGATCAAATTTTTTCATTAGTTTAACTCCTTAGTTCTATTCGTTTTCAATATTAGGCTTATAAGATACTATTTCAAGTTTATTATTACTTTTTACTAAATAAATAGTTCCTTCTTTATCATACCCTAAATCTTCTTTATAAGCAATGTTAAAAGTTAATTTATAGGCTTCTTTTTCTTCTTTATTTAAATTATATTTGGTTTCTTCAAAATTTAAGATACTTACATTTGTAACTTCTGGTAAGTTTTGAATACGATTTTTATATGTATTATCAATTATATCTTCATAAATACTATCCATAGCTTTATTTTTAAACATTTCTATCTTATCATTTAATATATATTCTAAACTGCCAATATCATACTTATTAATTTTGTTATTTAAAGTATAAAAATCAATCGCAAAAAGCTTTGTTAGAGCTTTAGCATATTCTTCGTAGTTTATTTCACTACTATTTAAGATAGATTCTAACTCTTTAAAGGTTTCTTTCATATAATCACTATCGCGATCATCTAAAGTATAGTTATAATCCGCAATGTTGGATATTATATTGGTTGTGTTAATTGGAGTTTTTTCTTCCGCAGGTAAAAATATTTTGATAATTCCTACTAAAACTGTTAATATCATTAAAGTTATAATTATTATTAACCCCATTTTATATCTTTTGCGCATCTATTTGACTCCTCCCATTTCTTTTTTTATATTTCGAACTTTTTCTCCTTCTTCACTAATTAAATCATGAACAATTATCGCATTAGATGTTTCTAGAACTTTTTCAGTTTTAGCGACTAAGTCATTTATATAGTTGCTTTTAAATTCAGCTCCCTCTTTAATGATTTTAGATTGACCTGTAGAATTATTATAATATATTAGATTGGTAACAAAATTGCCATTAGGAAATACAACATAATTGTCATATTTGATATTAAATATATCATGCCCAAAAGCAAACTCATTTCTAATACCTAACATATTACCTATAGTTGGCATTACATCATACATACCCATAGTATAGTCAATTTCACCATTTAATGTTCTTCTAAGTTCGGTATTTTTTGTCCATATTATCAAAGGAGTTTTTTTGTTTAGTTCATGGTCATATTGATCATATTCTTGATATGTTGGATCATCATCCTCTTTTAGTTCACCAGTTTTATAATCATAGTTATATAAATATTCTTTTTCTTTTAAAGCAAGTTTAGCATCATGATCACCATAAAAAACAAAGACTGTATTGTTAAAATGTTTAGAATTATTTATATATTCTATAAATTCACCTAATGCTTCATCGGCATAGTGAGCACTCATAATATAATTGCCAACTGGAGTATTATATAAATAATTAGAAGTAATGTTTTCACATATATTTAATTCATTGCATTCTTTGTAAGTTGTAGACATATCGTATTCACCGTATTTATCTAAAGCAGTAAAAGGAGAATGATTAGAAAGAGTAATAATTGTTCCCATATATTTTTCGTGTTCTTCTTCATATTTTTCTAATATTGGGATGGCTTGTTTAAAAAATAGTTTGTCATTTATGCCTAAAGTTATATAATCTTCACTATATTTATCTTTGTTGTAAGTAAAATATTCTTCAAAAAACATATCATTATAGCCTAAATTAGGATGAGTTTTATTGCGATTCCACATTGATGAAAAATTACCGTGCATACTAAATGTTGAGTACCCCTTTTCTTTTAAAAGCTTAGGTATAGTTATATAGTTTCGATCATAGTATGAGACAAAAACAGTTCCGCTTTGAGCAGGCATAAGACTAGTAAGTAGAGTAAATTCTGTGTCAGATGATGTTCCTACACTAATTTGAGGATAAAAATTTTTAAAAAATAATCCTTCTTTAGCAAGTTTGTTGAGATTAGGTGTGGCTTCTTTACCATTGAAGCTTAAGTTCATTAAATAAGTTTCCATACCTTCCATATGAACAAATATTATATTATAATCTTTTAATATATTAGTGTATTTATTTGGTTTGTTATATTTGTCTACTTCACTATCAGTAAAATAGTTGATAAATTTACGAATGGATTCTTCTTTACCAAATAAACGACTTAATTTAGGAATCATTGATTGAATTAAATCATTTCCTTGGTACATAATAAGACCAAAGCGTTTTACAATGTATACACGATTCCATTGCTTTGCAAGACGTGAATAGTCAGTTTTAGTTGCAGTTGCGAATGTAATGGCAAGAAATATAAGTCCTGTTAGAAAAGTGATAGTACACATCTTTTTGCCCTTTTCTATTATGTTCATAAATGAGTAATAAGGACTTTTTAAAATATGCTTGTGAATAAAATAAAAGATAAAAGGAAATATTACATATATTACATCAGTTATTTTTAATTTTTCAAAAATTGAACCCATGACAGTTTCTGTTTGCCCAGCCGTAGCTAATTCGCTAACAGATGCAAAAGAATAGTAAAAAGTAAAATATATCGAATTTACTATTTCCATGATAGTAAAAATTACAAGCACGATAAAAAAATAACGATATTGATTTTTAGGCTTTATTAAATAGCCAAATGAACCAATTATTAAGACTAGAGCAAAATCGGCAATAAACGTTTGAAGACTAAATGCATTATCAATTGTAAAATTTCTAATTAGTATTAATCCAGTTAAGGCGATTAAAACATATGAAATGAATAATTTATTGGTAGTCAGATATTCAATAATATTTTTACGAATTTTACAAGCTGTATATTTTGCTTTATCTTTCATAATTCAACCTTCTTACTAGTTAATTATATAATATAAATATGAATTTTGCAATTTATCATTGATTTTTTTTTAGTTTTTTGGTATTATCTTATTGTGGGTGGAAAGTTTAATAAAATATGTGCAGGTGTAGTACAGCGGTTAGTATGCGGCCTTGCCAAGGCTGAGACGGCGGTTCGATTCCGCTCACTTGCTCCATTGACGAATCTGTTCGAACTTTTAGGACATTGATATATAGAAATCAATCGAAAGATTGGTTTTTTTGTTGTTACAAAGAAATCATCCTAAAGGAAGGATGGTGTTTATGATTAATATTATTAAGCAAGAAATTGAAATGGAAAAAGGTTTAAAACAAAGGTTAGAATTTATTTGTAATTTTTGTAAGACTACTCCTACTTTTATTAATGGTAGTATTCGTAAAATTGATAAGTCTAATTTGCAGTATGTAGAACCACATAGAATTATCATAAAAAACATAACATTTCTTGCATTTAATTATTCTAATGATATTTATATTAAGAATTTATCTAACAAGATAAGATTAACAGAATTAGAAAATTATCTTAACAATATCAAGTAATACCAAGCTTCTCAGGTGATGGACATTTTAAGACAAAAGTTGTATAATTAATATAGATGGTAACCTATTACCAAGAGTCTTACAATGTAGTTTAGAGAAGTGAAAGTATTATTTTGAGTAGTACCTTCACTTCTCTTTTTTGAATTTAAAATAAGAAAAGGAGATGAAATTAGAATTGAATGAAAAAGGAGAAAAAGTAGTATGTGGTTTGTATTTAAGGGTTAGTACAGAAGATCAAGTCCGTGATGGTTTTGGATTACCCGAGCAAAAAGAAAGATTAGAGTTTTATTGTAAATGTAATGATTATGAAATTATAGATTACTATACTGATGCAGGTATAAGTGCTAAAACAGGTAATCATAGACCAGAGTTTGAAAGAATGTTATCAGATGGTAAAAATGGCAAAATAAACATGATTATTGCCTATAAAATGGATAGACTTACTAGAAGCATGAAAGATTGGGAAGCACTTATGGATTATTCTAAGAAATACAATGTTGACCTTGCTTTCGTTAATGAAAAGATTGATACAGCTAATGCTAACGGAAGAATGGTTTCAAGAATAATGATGAGTGTTTTTCAAAATGAAATTGAAAGAACATCAGAAAGAACGAAAGACGGACTTGCTGGAGCAATAAAAGAAGGTCATATTCCCCACCGAGCTTGCTTAGGTTATAAACACGAAAATAAAAAGTTAGTAATCGACCATACAACAAAAGATATAATAGTTAGAATCTTTGACTTATATCACAATGGTTATTCCTATCAAAAGATAAGTAATTTATTCAATGAGGAACAAGTATTAGGTAAAACAAATTGGCGAGATTCTACAATT
>CAOVIS010000059.1:5633-5943 GCA_948543905.1 uncultured Bacilli bacterium | reverse complement strand
GTACATATCCTAAACTAAATCGCACCACCAAAGTTCTAAATACTACCGTCCAAGCTAACTGTTCAACCCTTGTAGGTACAAAATATTTATTTAAACTATTTATCAATTATGAAGAAGAAAAAATATATCTAAAAATAACTGATAAAAACTTTATTTTTGTTGAACAACAAATATATTGGCCATTTTCTTTAATAAAGTCTAAACTCAATCATAAAACGAAATATTTAGCTTTAATAAAAGCTTGGTCCAAAGAAGAAAATAATCAAGAATATTACAAATACTATGATTGGGAATTTTACCAATCTAAAAG
>CAOVIS010000059.1:3264-5623 GCA_948543905.1 uncultured Bacilli bacterium | reverse complement strand
AGTTTTTCAGATTTCTTAAAGCTTTTAGCTAATGGCACTATCAGAATTACTTTAAAAATAAATACTTATAATAATGGTAAAAGAAAAGGAGAACTCCATGATTGTGGCACTCGTTTTGAAATACAAGAAATAGATTACAACCAATTACTAGATAAAATTCTTCTCTAAAAACAAAATTTTAAGAGAATATTAAGAGAATATACTTTTTTCACAACAAAAAACTCCCTTAAAAAGGAGTTTATTTACTTAAATGGTCGAGAAGACAGGATTTGAACCTGCAACCCCTACATCCCAAATGTAGTGCACTACCAAATTGTGCTACTTCTCGGAAAATGGTGCGCCCTAAGGGAGTCGAACCCCTAACCTTTAGATCCGTAGTCTAACGCTCTATCCAATTGAGCTAAGGGTGCAATTTCCTTGTACCAATATAATATAGCATTTTTGACATATGAAGTCAAGGGGCTTTATTATAATTTATGATTTTTCAAATAAAATTATTCTTTTTTATTTTTGATACATTTTTAACAAATCTATTTCTTCAATCATAAAAGGTATTCCTACATTATAATCAATTGGCTTTATTCTTGACATATTATCTGTTTTTATTTTTATCCAAATAGTTCCTTCTTCTAGCAACTTTAAAATACTTTTAAATTCCTTTAAATGATAAATTGTATAATCATAAAATTTATAATATGTTTTGTTACCATCTTTTTTTACCCAATATTTTAAATCCAACAAAACATCTAATTTTTCTTTTAATTTAGCTTTTAAAAATGTAAAAGAAAAATAAAATTCTTCTTTAGATACTACTGTAAAATCTTTATCAAAAATTTGTAAAAATACTTTTTCTTTTTCAAAATCAACAAAAAGTTTATATCTAAAACTACTATTATATGACTTAGAATTAGCCCTAATAGTATTATCTAAATATTTGTATTTTCTAAAGTCACCATAAGAACCATATTTTGTTTCTAATTTTTTTAATGGCAATTTATCTTTTCCTTCTAGTTTTACTTTAAATAATATCCTTAAAGAATTATTGTTTTCTCTATCTTCTTTAATTGTTATATTTAAAATTTCTTGGTTTAAATATCTTTTTAAAACCATCAGTGCTGTTTCTTTAGCATTTTTAGCTTTAATATATCCTTTCTTTTTAATTTTCGCTAAATCTTTTTCTAAGATTTTAATTTCATTTTTCAACCTAATTCACCCTCTTTAAAAAAATATGCCATCTATAATAGCATACTAGAAACGCGAATTTTGTCGAATTTTGCAAAATTTGTCATTTTTTTAAAATTTAAAAAAACTAACCATTAAGGCTAGTCTAAACTTCTATTTAAGATATTTACTAACTAAAGTTTTAACGTAATCTTTATCTTTATAGCCAAAGAAACCATCAACATTTTTGCCATCTTTAATAACTATAATTGTTGGGGTCCACCCTTTGCTAATAAATAATTCCCCCATTTTGCCTTTAGTACCATTAGCACTTGTCTCAAAATCCATTTTATCAGCTAAAGTTTTTAACTCTGTTTTATAATTAGTCGTTGTACTAATGTCAAAATAATAAGTTTTATAACCAAGTTCGGTTTGAACTTCATTTAAAACTGGTACAGTCTTACGACAATAACTACAACCTTTACGACCAATATACAAAATATACGTTCCTTTTTTACTAAATAAATCTTCGGCCTCTTTAATTGTTACACTTTGCATTTTTGATACATCATATTCATCAGGTATATTATTATCAGTCTCATTATTATCAGGATTAGTTCCAGTACTTGTCTTAGTATCAGTTTTAGTATCAGATACCTCAGGATTATTACCTTTAAAATATAAACCTATTAATAAAATAGTTGTTATAGTAAAACCTACAACTAAAACATAAGTTAAATTACGAATTTTATCTTTTATTTCCTCCATATTTTTTCCTCCTTATTCGGGTCTTATTATACTCTATTTTAAACATTTTTGCAAGGTTCTTCCTTATACTTACATATTTTAAGTCCCAATTTAAGGATTCTATCTTTATTTTACTTCATCTTCACCAAGTAAATTATTTACGACTATTTTTATATCGTAACTTAAAATAAACTCATCTAAACTCTTAATAACATTACTAATCAACAAATAATCTCGCATCTTAAATCAACTCCTACAGTATCATACCAAATTTTTATTTGTCTTGCATCCTATTAGCAATTATTCGACAAATGTTGTCAAAATTTCTTTGTAAAGCTTTTGCAATTCGTTTGCATCCACTAGTAAATTTATTTAAATTATAGTATAATTGTAATGGTGAAGAACATGAAGTATCCGAGCAACATCAAAAAAAGTTATACCAAAAGCATTG
>CAOVIS010000059.1:0-3254 GCA_948543905.1 uncultured Bacilli bacterium | reverse complement strand
TTATAAAAATAGAGGTATGGAACTTGAAGCATTAATAAATGAGGCTTGTAAATACTATTTAGAAAAAGATATTGCTATTATTTATAAAAAACCTACTCCCATCGGAATAGTAGATGTTGATTATAAAAATGGTGCAACTATCAACAAAGCTTATTTTAAAGAGCCATCAACATTAGATTATAATGGTATTTATAAAGGCAAGTACATTGAATTTGATGCTAAAGAATGTCATAGTAGAACATCTTTTCCTCTAAAAAATATTCACAATCACCAAATAAATCATATTAAAAACATTATAAATCATGGTGGTATTGCTTTTTTAATAATTAGTATGAATAACAATTATTATCTATTTAAAGGAAGCGATTTATTAGACTTTATAAAGCTTGAATCTAGAAAAAGCATTCCTTTTGATATAATAGACAATAAAGGTTATAAATTAAAATATAATTATAATATTGGTATAGATTATATTGAAGGAATAAACAATATATATAAGGAGTTGATTTAAATGAAAATCCCAAAAATTAAAATTAAAAAGAAAGTAAAAAAAACAAATGAAACAGCTAAACCTCTTAAAAAGAAAAAAAAGATTAATATTAAAAACATTATTTTAATAACTATTTTCAGTTTAGGTATCATAGGTTCATCGGCCATCTTAGCTTTTGCTTTATATATTATTATATCTTCACCAGATTTTGTCCCTTCTGAATTATATAATAAAGAAGCAACTATCATATATGCAAGTGATGGAACTACAGAAATAGCTCGTTATGGTAGTGAAAATGTTGAACTAGCAACTTATAGTGATCTACCTCAAGTTTTAATTGATGCCTTAGTTGCTACCGAAGATTCCCGCTTTTTTCAACATAAAGGATTTGATGCAGCCAGATTTTTAAAAGCTTCTATTGGCCAACTTGCTGGACAAAATGCTGGTGGTGCCTCAACCCTTTCCATGCAAGTTATCAAAAATAAATTTTCAACTAAAGAAACAGAAGGTATCGCGGGTATTGTAAGAAAATTTTCTGATATTTACATGTCAGTATTTAAACTAGAAGCTGTCTATACTAAAGAAGAAATTATTGAATTCTATCTTAATTCTCAATGGTTAAGTGGTGGTTCTACTTATTATGGCTCTATTACAGGAGTTGAACAAGGAAGCCAACATTTCTTTGGCAAATCTGTGTCTGATTTAACTCTACCTGAGGCTAGTCTTCTAGTAGGTATGTTTAATAATCCAGTTTATTTTAATCCTTATGACCATCCTTCAGAAGCAACTAATAGACGCTCTACAGTCTTAAGCTTAATGGTTCGTCATGGTTATATAACAGAAGCCGAAAAATCATATGCTGAATCTGTACCAGTTGAATCATTATTAGTAGAACATAAAAATGATACAAAAAGCGAATATCAAGCCTTTATTGACTTTGTAATCATGCAAGTTCAAGAAGAAACAGGCGATAACCCTTTTGATGTTCCTATGGCAATATATACTACTTTAGACCCAAGTATTCAAAATGTTTTACATCAACTTGAGACTGGTAAAACCAACGATGGCAAAACATTCTATAAATTTAGAACTGACAAAATTCAATTTGGTATGGCAGTAACTGATGTTAAAAATGGCGCTATCTTAGCTTTATCAGGAGGCCGAAATTATACAGCTAAAGCTTTAAATAGAGCAGTTCCTGTTAAATATCGAGGTATAAAAAGGCAACCCGGTTCAACTGCTAAACCAATATTTGATTATGGACCATATCTTGAATATATTGATGGTGCGTCAACTGGAACTATTTTTATAGACCGTCCTTGGACTTATACTAATAATCAAGGTATTGCCAACTATGACCGGTCTTATAAGGGTGCTATTACAATGCGTTATGCTCTAATGGATTCCCGTAATGTACCAGCAGTTCAAGCTTTTCAACAAGTAGCTAAAGAAGTTGGGATGGATAAAATCGGCGAATTTGCTCGTAATTTAGGAATAGATTATGGTGATACTCTTTATGAATCATATGCTATTGGTGGAGGAGTTTATACTGACCCTCTTACGATGAGCGCTGCATACTCAGCCTTTGGCCGTGGCGGTTATTACATTGAGCCATATGCCTTTACTAAAGTAGTCTATTTAGAAACTGATGAAGAATGGAATCACCCAGTGGAAAGAAATAAAGTAATGTCTGAAGAAACAGCTTATATGATTACTGATATGCTTGTAAGTGGTGGATATGCCGGAGTTGGAGGTAACTTTAGTATTAGTGGAACACAAATTGCCGCTAAAGGTGGAACCACAACTATGTCTAATGCTGATTGTGACCGTAATGGAATTCCTCATGGTTCTACCCCAGATCATTGGAATATAACTTATTCTCCTGATTATTCCATTGCTTTATGGTATGGATATGATAGAAATAATTTAGGTCACATCGATAGTAATCAAGGCGCAGTAGATAGAACAGCAATTATGAAAGCTGTGGCAACTAGAATATACAAAAAAAATTCGACCTTCCAAAGACCTTCTGGTGTTATAGCCACAACTGTTGAACGAGATACTTATCCAACTAAACTTGCAAGTTCTTATACTCCAAGTGGTCTAAAACTAACCGAACTATATAAAAGTGGTTATGAACCAAGCGAAACTTCAACAAGATTTGATACATTAAGCGATCCTACAAGCGGAAATTCCAACTTTGATGGTTCAAAAATAACTATATCATGGGACCCAATTGATATTCCAAGTTATATGGATAGTAATAAAATCGAAGAAATGTTTAACGAAAGTGAATATTGGAAATTTTTTGAACGATATAAAGCTGATTACTATAAGAGCTATATTAATTATAATACTAATAATTTAGGTTTAATTGGTTACCAAGTATATCTAGAAAATCCTAATGATCCAGAACATCCAACAGATTTAGGATTTACAACTAATACGACATTCACTTATAATGCCACAGCTAGTATGACTGATTATAACTTTATCGTAAAATCTGCTTATAGTATTTTTAAAGATAATATGAGCCCAGGAATTAAAATCAATGCTCAAGCAAAAATTGACAACAATATCGGTAATGTAGGCGGTCCAACCGATCCTGATCCAATTGATCCCGAACCTGATAATCCAAATGAAAATGGCCTTGAATAAGGTCATTTTTTTAACGTCTAACGCCTATAGCATCCAAATAATATTCTATGATATTACTTCTACCTTCTTGATGAGCCGTTAAAAGATTATCAAATAAGTAAAATAC
>CAOVIS010000058.1 GCA_948543905.1 uncultured Bacilli bacterium | reverse complement strand
ATAACTGTGGAAGGTACACTTTTTGGTGTAACATTTAAAAAAGTAGATGTTGAAATTGAAGTAGATCGAAGATATGTTGTTTTAGTGGATGCTAATGGTGGGGTATTTAATGAGACAACTAAAGAATTAAATTTTAGAGTTACAAAGGAAGATAAAATAGATTTAGGAATATATGGTATACCTTATAAACTGGATAAAAATAATCCATGTAAATACTATCCGTTCTTAGGATATAGTGATTCTAAAAATGGTTCAGTTATTTATGATGCTAAGAGTATTCTCGAAAATATCGATAAAGATATGACTTTATATGCAATATATGATACTGAGGCAAAAGATATTACTCCAGAGATGAATGAACAAAATAGAACTTTATGGTTAAGTGATGTTCCTTTATTTTACAATGAAGGTGATTATTCTATATACGCTAATGATACAGTAATTTATCCTGGAGATAGTGGTTACTATACAATGAATTTTAAAAATGAAAGTGATAATACCATTACGATTAATAGTCTTACTTTAAAAGAGAATAAGACAATGTGTGTTCTTGATGGATGCATTAATATGGGGTATATTGTAATGCATAGACCATTAAATAGTAATAATGCTATTTATTCTTATGGTAAAGAAAAAGATTATAAAATTTTGAATAAAGATATTAATCCTAATATTAATAATTATCGGGGTAAAAAAATTGCTTTAAAAGAGACTATAACTTTAGAACCTAGTGAAGAGGCTAATATATCATTGTTTTGGAAATGGGTGGAAGAAAATGATAAAGAATCAAGTGAAAGTGGTTCTGATGCGTTAGATACTAAAATTGGTAATTTGGCTGCCGAAAAAAGAAATAATCCGACAATTAATGATTTGTATGAACTAGCTGTAGGAGTTAATTTTACAATTGATAAAAAGATTTGTGAAAATATAGCAAGTGGTAATCCATGAAAAAGCTAAAAAAAGTTTTAAAAATTATAATTACAATATTATTAGTTTTGATATTAATTTATAATTTCTATAATTTTATTAGTTTAAAAGTTATAAAGAAAGATCTTGCGACTGTAGGTGGTTATAGCCTTTTAGAGGTTGTATCTACCTCAATGGAACCAACGATAAAAAAAGGTGATTTAATAATTATAAATACTAGAAATAAGAACTATTATGCTAATAATATTGTTACCTATTACGATGAAGAAAATAATTTTGTAACACATAGGATTGTTAAAATAAAAGATGAAGAAGTAGTTACTAAAGGTGATAATAATGATTCAGAAGATAAAGAAATTAGTATTGATAAGATTGTTGGAAAATATGTTTTTAAAATAGCCTATTTAGGAACTATTTTTAGAGTTATGCGTAATCCAATTGTTCTAATAATTATATTTGTAATTGGTGTACTAGTTTGTGTGCTTATGAGTGATAAAGAAGAATATAAGGAATTTCAAGAGTATTTAATAAAAAAGAAGGAAGAAACAGTAAATATTTCGGTAAAGAAGAAAAGAAAAAAGAGTAATAAGAAAAAGAAGAAAAAGCGGAAAAAGAAGAGGAGATGAAATTATGAATAGGTTACTACATAGTAGAGTATTTAAAAAAAATTTAGCTAAATGGATATTTATGTATATAGTTACTCTGGCTTTTTTTACCTCAGTGGTAACTTATTCAAAGTATTTTAGTAGTCTAGCAAGTAATGATAACGCGAGACCTGCAAAGTTTAATATTAAAATAGATTATCTTGGAGAAAATTTAGAAGATATTGATTGCAAAGCTAGTGAAGTGTGTCTTACTAGTAATAAAGTGTATGCGCCGGGAGATATTATTAATTATTATTTTAAAGTGGATACAAAAGAATTAGAAGTTAAAACTA
The DNA here is from genome assembly GCA_948543905.1 of uncultured Bacilli bacterium. Next base: position 4,538 of record CAOVIS010000058.1, on the reverse strand, counting down.
TTGTAAATGTGACAGTTAATCTTAAAGATGTTAATTTTAAAATTGTAGATGTTAAGGTTAAAAATGTCAATGATAAAGATTTTGTAAAAGTGGAAGATTATGGTGGTATTACTCCTGATTATGATATGGATAAGATGAAAAATTATTTTGAAAGAGTAAATGCAGGTAAGGGAGAAGAAAAAATTTATAAAATTGCAGTTAAGTTTAATGGTTTTATTACTAATAATAATCCTGAATATGATTTATATACAGTGATTAACAAACCTAAAGAAATTATAACCGTTGATTATAGTGCAAGACAGATAATTGATTAGAAAGAGGAAATATAAAATGAAAAAGAAAAGTAAGTTTAATTTATTAGCTTTAAATATTTTTATATTTATGGGTATTGTTCTTTTAGCTAGTTTTCCAAATACTTATTCAAGATATGTAGAAGTTGGAACTGATTATTTAAAATATAATTCAAATTTTGTGGCATTAGCTAATGGGCAAGCGACTATAGCTAAAGATATGGTGGTAAAAGCAACAGATGAAGCTTCAGTTACTTTTCATTTTGATTTCAATCGTAATTCCTCAGCACTTGGCACTACCGATGAGTATGGAGTAATACTTGATAATTATAGATGCCATAGTGTAATTAATAATAAAACCACTGATAAAATAGCTTTTGAGACTCAAAATGTAGACAATGAAGAAATAAGTGTTGATGTTATATGTGATACGACTAATAGTTATTCAGGATGGCTTGGAGTAACTGCGATGGTTGTAGAAAGAGTAAATGAAGCGACTAGACCTTTTGGCTATTTAAAATATCAAGTTCAAAGGTATGATATTCCAGAGATTCCGAAGACAGAAAATACTGTAAATACGGAAGAGGAGACTGTTTTAACAATTAATGATCCTTCAAGTGAGGAAGCTAAAAACAGATTAATAAACTGGTTAAATAAAAAAGAAATATATAAAAATTATTTGGAAGAGATTACAACTTATGTAAATGCTAGCAGTAATATTGCTAACTTACGAGGAATTTTAAAAGTTAATAATACTTATGATGTAAATGCAGATTTTCTAGGTTATGCGAGAACTTATAGTGAAAATTTAGATTTTAGTGATAATTTGACTATGTATTTTAGTGATACAATTAAAGAAGAAATATTTAAGGAATATTTAAGAGATTATTTAAGTTTGGAAGAGATTAGTTTAATTAATAATTATATAACTTTACAAGGGGGATTTAATATTCTTAAAGATATTGAAGATAATTTTATTAAATTTGAAAATAATACTATTACTTTAAATAAAGAAATAATTAAATATATTAGTAGTAGTAAAACTTTTACTTTGGCTAGAAGCGATGAGATGAAAAGTGTTTTTGCTAGCTTACTAAAAGAAAAAAATATTGTTTTAACTGATAGTGAACTCGAAAAATTAAATGAAGCTATAAGTGCAACAATAACAGAGGAAATAAGCATTGTTCCAAGTAATTATATTATTGCAAGTCAAGAAGAGTATATATTATTAAATCTGGAGATAGAAGAAGATTATAATATAATTAATTTTATGGATATTAATAAAAGAGTAAGCATAGAAGATGGTATAACTATTTTAACTATAAATAAATTAGATACAATTGCTAGTTTAAATAGTGAAGAAATAATAGGATTATTAAAGAATATTTTTGATGGTGAAGTAACTCTTGATTTAGCAAGTGATGATTGTACGTTAATATTTAAAATAAAAGAAAAAGAAATAATAGAACCTGAGGTGCCAGAAGAACCAGATCCAGAAAATTCGGAAACTCCAAAAGAGCCAGTTGAACCAGCTCTTCCAGAAGAACCTGATACTCCATCAACTGATGAATCAAATGTTGATGAATCAAAAGAGGATGAAATTCTTGATCAAATAGATGAAAATGTTGAGGTTGGAGATAGTAGTGTTTCAAATGTTTTAGATGATGTCTCTTTAAGTGGAAGTGATAATGGAGTAAGTTCTTTGATAAACGATGTAGATGTTAATTTAAATTCAGTGTCTAGTCTTAGTATAAGTTAAAATAATTATTGCTTATTTTCGTTAATTAAGATATAATTTTTAATAGCAAAGAGTTGGTTGTATGGATTGGTTAAGTATTAAAGAATTTTTTAAAGATAGTATAAAATATATTATAGTTATATTTGTTATATTGTTTGTAATTTCTTATGTTTTTTCAATTACTCAAGTAGTTGGTAGTTCTATGAGTCCAACTTTAAGTGAAGGGCAAGTTTTAGTTTTAAATAAATTTATTTATCGCTTTAGAGATATTAAAAGAGAAGATATAGTATCATTTGAATATGTCGATACAAAATACTTAATAAAAAGAGTTATAGGCTTACCTGGAGAAAAAATTGATATTGTTAATAATATATTATATATTAATGATAAAGCTTATTCAGAAGATTATTTAAAAGAAGGTTTAAATTATAATGATTTTCATATAAGTGATTTAGGATATGATAGTGTTCCTGAGGGGATGTATTTAGTACTTGGTGATAATCGAGAAAATTCTTTAGATTCTAGAGAAATTGGAGTTATAGCTAAAGAAAATATTAAAGGCAAAATTTCTATGCGATTTTGGCCTTTTACCAAAATAAAATTTTTCTAAAAAATACTTTCTAAAACTTAATTAATTATGGTTGATTTTTAACCTATTTTTGATATAATTAATTATAGTAGAGGAGTGTATTTATGAATAAGAAGAGTGTTATTGTTTTAGCGGTGTTATTATTTATAGGGTTGGGAACTTTTGTGTTTGCTAATCCTAATACTGAAGAATTAAAAAATGAAGATGAGAGTGCTTATAAGTCTACAGATAATAATACAACAAAGGTTGAAAATAAGGATAATAATTTGAATGAAAATAATGGTAGTGTTAATAATGAAGTTATAAAGCCCGATGATAATACTTTGGATGATGGAACAATCAATAATAGTAATGGCTCGAATTCTAGTGGTATTAGTAATGGGATTAATAACAACGATAATATCTATAATGGAAGTACTAATAATAGTAATAGTGGTTCTTCTAATACTTCAGATATTACAAATGATAATAACTATGATAATATTAAAAACCAAGTAGCAAATTTATTAAACTTAGTTAAAAATGCTAGAAGTAAAAGTGATATTGATGAAGCGAGAATTTATTTAAATAATAATAGGATTATAGATACCGTAGCTAATATAAAAGATATAAGTATTAAAAATAAACTAACTAATGATATTAATAGTATTAGTGCTATTTTAAATGATATTGAAGCTCCTAAAATAGAAGGAATAATAAATAATGCTTATACTAAAGATAATGTGAGTATTACTATTATGGAAGATAATATAAAAGAGATTATTTTAAATAATAAAAAAGTTGGATTAACTGATCTTACTAATATTAATGAAGAAGGAAATTATACTTTAATTGTAAGAGATAATTCTTTTAATGAAGATAAAATTGTTTTTACAATTGATAGAACTAGTCCTGTTTTAAAAGTTTATTTAAGTAAGTCGGAACTTACTAATCAAGATGTTATAGTTACTATTTCGTCTAATGAACCTATAAAATTAGAAGATAGTTTTTGGACTTTAAGTAATGATTTAAAGAGTATGAGTAAAGCTTTTGGAGAAAATGCTAGTGGGTTAGTAACTGTTAGTGATTTAGCAGGAAATATAGCAAGTATTCCGTATGAGATAACTAATATTGATAAAAGTCCCCTTGAAGGAGAGATTCAATTAAGTATAATTGAACCAACTAAGAATAATGTTAGAGTGTTCATATTTACTAATAAAGATGTATTAGAACCAGAGGGATGGAAATATTTAAATAAAAATACAAAAAGAATTCTTTATCGTGATTTTAAAGAAAATACTTCTTTAAGTGAAGTAACTGTAAATGATATTGCGGGTAATAGTTTAACTCTTAGTTATGAAGTTAATAATATTGATAGAATAAGCCCTGAGATTTTAGGTTTAGATATTTCAACTCTTGAATTAACTGATCAAAATGTGGTTTATAAAATAATGTTTAATGAGCCAATTAAAGATAATGTAGTAGGATGGACTTTAGAAGGTAAGAACACTTTAGTAAGAGAGTTTGCTGTTAATAGTAGTGGTTCTATCATAGTAGAAGATTTGGCTGGTAATACAAGTAAAGTAGATTTTGAAGTAAATAACATCGATAAACTATTATTAGAGACAGAAATAACTTATAATGTGATTGAACCGACTAATAATGATGTAAGAGCAATAATTTCAGCCAATAAAGAAATTAGAGAAATAAACGGATGGAAATATTTAGATGCTGATAAAACTAAGCTATATAAAGATTTTTCTAATAATACTAGTGAAGTGGTGGCTGTTAGTGATAATTTAGGACATATTTCACTTGTTAATTGTCAAATAAGTAATATTGATAAAGAAGCTCCTATTTTGAATGTTTCTTACACATTAGATTATTTAGATAAAAATAAAGTAATCATTGTGGTTAGTGCAAATGAAGAACTTAAATTAAG
>CAOVIS010000057.1:5173-6780 GCA_948543905.1 uncultured Bacilli bacterium | reverse complement strand
GTTTTTTATGATACAGAGTTATCTGAAGATGATATGATTGTTTTAACCAGTGATTTTAAAAAAATATATAAAAATTTAGCTGGAGTTGATTTTCCAAGTGACCCTATTGAACAATTAATCGAGGCCATCACTGCTGTTTTTAGAAGCTGGAATAATGAAAGAGCTATTTATTATCGAAGAATGAATGATATTCCATCTAGTTGGGGAACCGCTGTTAATGTTCAAGAAATGGTTTATGGAAATCGTGGAGAGAATTCAGGAACAGGTGTTGCTTTTACAAGAAATCCATCAACAGGTGAAAATGAACTTTATGGCGAGTATTTAATGAATGCTCAAGGTGAAGATGTGGTTGCGGGTATTCGTACACCAGAACCTATTAGTAAACTTAAAGAGGACATGCCTCAAGTCTATCAAGAGTTTTTACGTTATGCTAAAATTTTAGAAAATCATTACAAAGATATGCAAGATATGGAATTTACTATTGAGGATGGTAAACTTTATATGCTTCAAACTCGAAATGGAAAGAGGACGGCAACGGCGGCCATTAAGATAGCGGTTTCTTTAGTGCAAGAAGGGATGATAAGTGAAAAGGAAGCTTTATTAAAAGTAGAACCGAAGCAATTAGATGCTTTACTTCATCCAACATTTAGTGAAGAAGCTTTAAAAAATGGTCAAGTTTTAGCAAGTGGCTTGGCAGCAAGTCCAGGGGCGGGGGCTGGAAAAATTTATTTTAATGCTCAAGAAGTTATAAAACATCAAAAAAATGGTGAAAAGACGATTTTAGTTCGTTTAGAAACCAGTCCAGAAGATATTGAAGGTATGAATCATGCTGAGGGCATCTTAACGATACGTGGTGGTATGACTTCTCATGCGGCGGTCGTTGCTAGAGGAATGGGAAAATGCTGTATTAGTGGGTGTGGTTCTTTGACTTTAAATGAGATAAATAAAACACTTATTACAGATGATGGAACTGTATTACATGAGGGAGATGAAATCTCTTTAGATGGAAGTACAGGTAAGGTTTATTTAGGTGTTTTAGAGAGTGTTACTCCTTCGATTAGTGGGGACTTTAAAACATTTATGAATTGGGCAGATCAGACACGACGTTTAAAAATAAGATGCAATGCTGATACACCTAAAGATGCGCTAGTTGCACGTGACTTTGGGGCAGAAGGTATTGGTCTTGTACGTACAGAACATATGTTTTTTGACCATGAACGAATTTTTAATTTTCGAAAAATGATAGTTAGTGATACGAAAGAAGAAAGGGAAAAAATGCTAGAGGCTATTTTGCCTTATCAGAGAAGTGATTTTGAAGCGTTGTTTAAGGTTATGGCGCCTTATCCAGTTGTAATCCGTTATTTAGATCCACCTTTGCATGAATTTCTACCTAAAGAAAAAAATGAGGTGGAAACCTTGGCTCATAGTTTGAATCTTACTTATGATGAGTTACAAAAAAGAATTGATGCTTTAAAAGAATTTAATCCTATGATGGGGCATAGAGGTTGTCGTCTTGCCATTACCTATCCAGAAATTGCTAAAATGCAAACACAAGCGGTGATTGAAGCAGCTATTCAAGTTAATAAAGAAGGTTTAAATGTTGTTCC
>CAOVIS010000057.1:0-5163 GCA_948543905.1 uncultured Bacilli bacterium | reverse complement strand
TATTAAGGAATATAAATATGTAAAAGAGATTGTTGTTGAAACCGCTGAAGCTATTATAAAAAACTCTGGAGTTGATTTGAAGTATCAAGTTGGTACAATGATTGAACTTCCGAGAGCTACTATTATTGCCGATGAAATTGCTAAAGATGCTGAATTCTTTTCTTTCGGATCAAATGATTTAACCCAAATGATTTATGGTTTTTCAAGAGATGATGCTGGTAAATTTTTAGAGGATTATTATAAAAAAGGTTTGTTTGATAGTGATCCGTTTGCAAGAATTGATGAAATTGGTGTTGGAAGTATGATTAAAATGGCTATTGAAAAAGGAAAAAGTGTTCGTGCCGATATTGAATTGGGTATATGTGGAGAACATGGTGGTGATCCAGCAAGTATTGCTTTTTGTGATAAAATCGGGCTTAATTATGTTTCTTGTTCACCTTTTAGAGTTCCAGTTGCTCGTCTTGCCGCAGCGCAAGCCGCTATCAAAAATGGGAGGAACTTATAATAGCCGATAATACTTAGGATTGTCGAGTTAATACCAAATTATTTGTTAAGCATAATATAAGATTAGAGACTAAATCTGAATATATAATTGCATATATTCACTGATTTAGTCTTTTTTGATGATATTCTGCGATGGAGAATTGGAGGTATTTACTAATGAAATTGATGTATTCTAGACCGATTTTAAGAGATTTATCGCAAGGCTCTCGTATTGCTTTTGTTAGACAGTTTAGATCTAAAACACAGGATGAGATATCTGGCTTATTAGGAGCTACTGGTGATAATAGAAGACGTACTATGACAAGATATGAAAAGGGTGATAGAAATCCTAATATATCAAGAACCAAGAAGATAGCTGAATTATTAAATGTTAGTTATGAGGCAATTAAGCAATATAATTATAAGGAGCCGATAGATTTAATCTATACTTTATTATGGCTAGAGGAATTGATACCTAATTATCATTTTGACTTATCCGAAGTATCTACTGGAGATGAAACATTCCTAAGCATTCTTAATACGTTTATTGGTGAGTGGGATAAAATAAGGAAGAGGAGAAAGAGAAGAGAGATTAAATATTCTGATTATATTGAGTGGAAGATAACTTATTCTCTAGGTGATAGAGATGAGTGAGTTAAAAAAGATTAAGATTACTGATATAGAGTCTTTTAAGGATCATCCCTTTATTGTGGAAGTAGATACTTCATTGAGAGAACTAGCTCAGAGTATTAAAGATAATGGTTTACTAAATCCAGTAGTAGTTAGAATAAAAGGGAGTAAATATGAGATGGTGTCTGGTCATAGAAGATTAAAGGCATTAGAGGTTAATGGTGTAGATGAAGTAGATGCTTGTGTTAAAGATTTAACGGTTGATTCTAATCTTCAAAGGGAGAAGATATTGCCTAGTGAACGGGCTTTTGCTTATAAGATGAAAATGGATGCTATGAAGCACCAAGGAAAGAAATTAGACACTTCGTTCCCTAAGGGAACAAAGTCGGTAAATGGCATTAATGATACTAAGACACAAATATATAGATTCATTAGATTAACTTATTTGATTCCTGAATTATTAAAGATAGTTGATAACACAGCAAGATTTAATGATAAGCATAATATTACTATGGGTATAAAGCCGGCAGTAGAGTTGTCTTACTTAAATAAGGATGAACAGATGCTGGTTTATTCAACTATGATTTATGATGATTTAAGTCCTTCTCATGCACAAACAATAAGAATAAGGAAGTTAAGTGAGTTAAAACAACTAAACGCTGACATGCTAGAAAGTATATTATCAGAAGAAAAGGGGAATCAACACGAGAAAATATCATTTAATAGAGAGAAGATAGAACAGGCTTTACCTTATGAATTAACTAAAAGAGATAAGCGTTACATTGAAGAGTATATAATTAACGCTATTGAAGCATATACGAAGAGTAGTAGATAGACAATATAAAAGGAAAGAGGTTCTCTCTTTCCTTTATTATTCTGTTATATCGTTAAATATTTTTTTAGTATTATTGTAATACTTATTTTGATATACCTCCATTTCTCTTTGAAGCGCTAATTTCAGTTCGGTATATTTTATCTCCATTAGTTCTAACAATAAACAAATTTTATTTTGTGCTTCTAATGGAATAACTGGAATTGTTAATGGCTTAAAATCTTCAAGTTTAATATAGTATGTAGGTGAAGCGGTATTATTATAGTATCTTTTAATACTCTTGTTAATTTTTTCTACAAAATATTCCGATTCCAATACATATCTTAGGTATATAGGTGATACATAGTTTTCTATATCCGTATAAGGTCTTAGGCGAATTACTCCATCAGAGAATATAAAATTAGGTTCATGAACTATTGCTGTTTTAGTACCCTTTGAATAAATTGCAAACAATATGTCATTCTTTTTAAGTTTACCTTTATTAATGAATTCATCCAAATCTTCTTTTCTTACTCTTTCTGTATGAATGCTTTTATTTTCTTTAGTATACATTATAGGATGATCTTCTATAACTGAGCCATTTTGTATTTCCTTTGTTGTAATATAGCGGTATGGGAAACTGTCATTAGTATCTATTTTCATATCTTTAATTTTAGAACCATATGTTATATCTGCAATTTCATCTAATGGACACATTTTAATATCATTATTCTGTTTTACTTCTTCGAGAATATTAGATATACATTTATTTACTTTTTTGATGCTTGCATCGTATTTCATGCGTAATTTATAATTGTTTTCTTCTTCATTTTCATAGATGAAATCTGATAGGGATACATCCTCTGTTATTGTAAATGAATACTCTTTATTATAGTTTATATAATCGCAAATGTTTAACGAATAATTATGTTCTGCTATTTCTTCTGGAGTTGCTATGTAAGATAGATTGTCTATAGTTTTTCTATTTAATATAAGTGCTAGAATGTTATCTATGTTGTCATCACTAAAAGTTATTTGATTACTATTTTTTGTACATATATTACCAGCGTCAATAAATAATACATTATTATCTGTTTTGTTCTTTCTAAATAGAAATAGACATGTACCAGTATCAGTTCTTAAAAACATCTTTCGTGGCAGTAATATTATAGTATCTATTTGATTGTTGTCGACTAAATATTTTTTTACAGCAGTTTCTTCAGAATTTCCTCTAGATAACATATGTGGTGTATCAATTGTTAATGCTAATCCTTTATTATTTAACGTATATATAATATGGTATATAAATGCCCAATCTGCTAACTCTTTATTAGGAAGCGGTTTGTTATTAAACCTTTCATCATCTTTTCTTAATGATGTCTTGTTCCAAGTTATTCCAAAAGGTGGGTTAGCAAATATTAAGTCATACTTTTCTTTTTCTTCTTTATCATATGTTTGTAATGTATCACATTGAGTTATATTAAAGTCTTTGACATTATGTATTATCATATTCATTCGGCATAGCATTGCTGGTATTGCATTTAATTCTTTACCAAAGAAAGGTATAGTATTATTATATTTTGCATATTCAGTTAATAGTGAACCACTTCCACAAGTAGGATCGTAGATATTACTAGGATTAGGAATGTATTGGTCTGCTATTCTTTTCAACAATTTAACTATCGATGGTTGAGTATAAAATATCCCATTCTTAAGACTCATATTATTATTCGTGTCCTTATTATTTAATAAGAACTCAAAGATATTGCCAAATAAGTCATAGTTTGATTTATTAATATCATAATCAATTTCAGATATGGCTTTCAATATAGTTGAGTATATATTACTTCTTTTATTTTGACTAATTCCAATGGTTTCTGATTCAGTATCTATGTTTCTAAAGATTTCACATATTTCATATTTAGAAGATTGCTTGATATTCTTAAACACTGAATTTAATGTAGAATCTAAACGACTACTATTTAGTTCTTTTGATACAATATTTTGAAATAGATCTTCTGGAAATATAAAGTAATCTTTATTACTTTGTACATGAGTTTTATATGCTTCAGCTTCTTCGTTACTTGTTTTTGCGTAATCTATATCGAAGTTAGTTTTAACATAGCTAACTATATTTTCAGAAAGAAAACGATAGAATAAGATTAAGTATATATATTTCTCGTAACATGCTATATCCTGACCATCATTGTATCCTTTTAGAGCATCCTTTAAGTCCTTATTGATTGTTTTTACACTTTTCATTCTTCCCATAATGTTACCTCCAATTTAATTTGTCGAAAGATATTATATCATTTTTTTAAGATAATATAAATGAGACTAAGTAAAAATGTGTTTTTAATAGTTGGTATTTAGCGCTGTTTTTTATATCCCAAGTAATACTAGGAACTTTTTTTTGATGCGTATGGATAGTATTATTGTTTGAATAATAGTATTAAATGTATGTTTTTATTTTTTATTTTTTTTGTAATAAATGATGGGATACTAGAATAATTTCGTATAATATCATAGCCCGCTAGAACGATTGGAAAGTGTGGTGATTAAATATGGTTTGATAAATTATAATTCTTTTTTGATAATTTACTGATAATCGTCAGTTTAATTTTATATTACTATGACGATCGATGAATTGTCGGATTTGCAGCACAGATTTTTCAACTTAGATACGAGATTGTGCGTGCTTATAGGAAAGCACATTATCCCTCGTTAAACGCACTTATAATAATAGTACTAAAGATAGTAATAATTCAAATTCAAATTTAAACAAACATTTATTTTTAAAGAAAGATTTATTAACAGGTATTCAATTATTTTTACAGGTATTAATTTAAATTAAAAGGACAAAAGAATCAATGTTTTACAGGTAATTTATATAGAGTATGAGTAATAGAATGGCATTGATTAACTAAATAGACATAAAACTATTTAGAAGATAGTATCGACGTATGAAGAAACAAGATTCATATATGCAGATATAGAGAAATTATTTTATTTAAAGACTGATTTGAGTGATCAAGATTCTGAGCAGCTTGTTCACTCGAATTGAGTTATTCTTAAAACGTGCTTAATTTGGGTTAAACTGGTTTTGATAGTGTTTTGCCTTAGTCTATTTGGAATAACTCCAACAATAGCTTGAAAACGCTTTAAAACTTTGTGATTTGAAAGGATTGATGGATGATGTGTAAGAATTGGTTGTTAAAGATACAAAACCCTCTTACAAG
>CAOVIS010000056.1 GCA_948543905.1 uncultured Bacilli bacterium | reverse complement strand
ATACAGGGGTATATACAGCACCAGATGATTATGGAACATCATACTATTTTAGAGGAGTAGAAAATAAATTAAATAACTGGGTAGAGTTTGCTGGATTTTATTGACGTATCATCAGAATCAATGGCAATGGCACAATTCGCATGATTTATCAGGGCGAGGCTAATGGAGCAGTATCAAGTTCTAATAAAACAGGTACAGCAACCCAGATAGGAACAACTGCATATAATTCAACATCTAATGATAATACATATGTCGGATATATGAATAATGGAGGTAGTACAAATAGTTATGCAACTGCTCATCAAAATTTAATTGATAGTACAGTAAAATCAGCAATAGATAGTTGGTATAAAACTAATATTATAGATAAAGGACATAGTGATTACGTAGATACAAATACCGGATTTTGCAACGATAGAGAAGTAAGCAGCGGAACGATGGGATATACTGGAGCAGGTTATGAAACCCAACAAACAGCATACTCTTCATGGGGAAGATTATCTGGAACTAATGCATGGAAACCAATCCAAACGCCATCATTACAATGTGCGAATAAAGAAAGAGATTTATTTACAGTATCAAGTGCTAGTTTAGGAAATAAAAAGCTAATGTATCCTGTAGGAATTATTACTAGTGATGAAACAGTGTTTGCTGGAGACATAGGAGGTACTAATAATAACACATATTATTTATACACAAAGCAAAATTATTGGACTATGTCTCCTCATGGTTATGATAATAACAGTAATGCTTCTATATTTTATATATCTGCATATATTACTCTAGGTTCCATGGATGCTGCTAATAGCGGTGGTCTCAGACCTGTCATAAATCTCCGTTCGAATACTCTTTTCTCCGGTGATGGTAGTGAGTCTGCTCCTTTTAAGATTGTAAATAATTAATTTGACAAACAAAAAATAAATGTTATAATAATATCCATATTTTACACATATTTGAATTTACTAATTTTTCATTTTGTAAAATTAGACTTGCATTTTTGTGTAATTTAAGTGTATAATATTAATAGAAAGAAAAGATTTTTTCCTTCTTTCTATAAAAAATGAGATACATTTAGATTGGCCGCTAGATGTTTCTCAGTCCAGTATAATTTTCTGAAAAGCACCTATTTGATAGGTGTTATTTTTTAGGGCCTGTTTTCGTAAATTTTTGATAGTATCACTAAAATAACTATCAGGATTATATAATCCATTAAAATCTCCAATCATAGGACCACCTCCTTCCAATAAATATAGTAATTTCTTAAAATAAATGTTGGGCCGAGGTTTAAACACCTAACGTCTAAATGTATCTCTAACTAATATTATAATATAATAATAAAGAATTTTCTATAAAAACTTTTTAAACTTAATTTATAAATTTGTGCAATTACTCTTTTTGTGGTAAAATAATGTTAACAAGGAGGTCTTTTTATGAAATGTGTATGTTTAATAGGTAAACCCAATGTTGGTAAATCTAGTATTTTTAATAAACTAATTCGCGAAAAAAAATCTATCATTATGGATGAACCAGGAATTACGCGTGATCGCATTTATGGGACTGCAACTTATAAAGATAAAAAGTATTCTCTTATTGATACAGGAGGTCTATTAAGCGATAATAATGACTTTAATAAAAGTATAAAAATTCAGGCTAATCTGGCAATAGATGAAGCTGACTTAATTCTTTTTGTGACTGATGGTAAATACGGTCTTGATAATAGTGATTATTTTATTCGCGATATGTTAATTAAATGTCAAAAAGAGGTTATAGTTGTTGTTAATAAAATAGATAATAAAAGCCGCATGGATGCTATATATGAATTCTATGAATTAGGTTTTCCTCATATTATCGGAGTTAGTGCCGAACATAACATAGGTTTTATAGAATTAGAAGAAGCTATAACTAAAGATATAAATATTATTGATAATGCTGATAATCTTATTCCAAAATTTTGTATTATTGGTCGTCCTAATGTTGGTAAAAGTAGTCTTATTAATGCCTTGCTAAATGAAGAAAGAGTAATTGTAAGTGATATTGCAGGCACCACTAGAGATTCAGTTGATACCAAATTTATCTATGAAAAAAAAGAGTATATAGCTATTGATACTGCAGGACTACGTAAAAAAGGTCGAATATACGAAAATATTGAAAAATATAGCTATTTAAGAAGTATGAGGGCTATGGAAGAAGCTGATGTTTGTGTTGTTGTAATTAGTGCTCTAGAAGGTATAATCGAGCAAGATAAACATATTTTAGGATATGCCAAGGATTCTGGTAAAGGTATAGTATTAGTTGTAAATAAATGGGATACTGTAGAAAATCCGGACTTAGATATTAAAGTCTGGAAAGAGCGTATTAAAAAAGAACTCCAATTTGCTCCTTATGTTAATACTGTCTTTTTATCAGCTAAAACCAAAAAAAGAATTCACACTCTTATGCCTGAAGTTATTAATGCCTACGAAAATAACCGCAAAACCATTAAAACTAGTCTTTTAAATGATGTAATTACGGAGGCTGTAAGTCTAAAAGCTCCTCCTTCATATAAAGGTAAAAGATTAAAAATTTATTTTGTAAGTGTTACTAATACAAGACCTCCAAAATTTACTTTTCAAGTAAATAATAAGGGTTTAGTTCATTTTAGTTATGAAAGATACTTAGAAAATAAACTTCGCGAAAATTTTGATTTAACTGGTACTCCTATAACTATCCAATTTAAAAATAAAAATGAAGAAAAATAAAACAGTAAAATTGCGACAATTTTACTGTTTTCAAAATTTTACTTTTGCACTTCTTTAAGAGGAAGCTTTTCATCAATTCTTTTCTTGGTAATAATGTGCGTTTCATCATATAAAATTAAATCATTGACTGTAACTCCCATACTAGTTGCAATCTCTTCAAGATATTCTACACTAAAATTAATTTCACCACGTTCCATACTAGCTAAATACTTGGGATTTAACTTTAAAGCCTCATAATATTTTTCTTGGCTTTTATTATTTTTATAGCGATAATATTTCAGGTTCATACCTACAATCTGTTTTAAATTCATTTAAAATTACTCCTCACACTTAATATTATTGATAAATTACTTTAATGTCTACCCAAAATTACATACACAAAAATTGACATGCCTCTAAAAATGCTATATTATATAGATTGGGAGGTAAAATGGCAAAAAGTAGTACAAAAGTAAATATAAATTTACGAAATTTAAGAATTAAAAATGAATTAACTATTGCATCTTTAGCAAAAAAACTTGAAATTAGTAAATTCTATTATTGGCAAATTGAAAATGGCAATCGTCGCATATATTATGACTTAGCTTTAAAAATAGCAGGAATCTTTAATAAAAAACCCGATGATATATTCTATGATTATTTTAAGTAGCCGACCTCTAATCTTAAGCATATAATAGGATATGGAGGTACTAATAATATGTTAAATGATTCTTTTTTTAAACGTGTTGAGAAGAAAACTAAAGTTGATAAAAATACTATAATCAGTTTAGCTGAAAAGTTGCAAAAGAATGATTTAAAGGATGAAGCCACTATTATTGAAGTAATTGATACTTTAAGTAAAATGACTGGAAAAAAAGTAAATGATGACTTAAAAAATAAAATAGTCAGTAAAATAGTAAAAGATGAAGTACCACAAAATGTGGATAAAATGTTTTAACTCTTTACAAACCCTAAGTTTTACGGTATAATACGTAAGACTTTTTTAGTGAAAGGGGTATAAAAATGTCAAGAAAAATATTTCTAAATAAGAAACGTAATAAATTAAAAAACAATCAATTTGAGGAAATTAAAACTAATTTTACTAAAATTGAAGAGGAACTAAATAATATTCATCATGTTTTATTTAGTGGTGATGCCTTAAAGTTAGAAGTATTAGAAACATCAAGCAAAAATTTAAATGATTGTTTATCATATATTGCTTCTCTAAGCCCAAGTTTAGTCTCTAATAAAAATATCGAAAAATTAAAAAGTAGAGCTAAAATTATCCCATATTATATTTTTCTATATCTATTATTAATTCCCTTTAGTGGCTTATATGGTTTATTATTAATAGGATATATGCTTATTCTTAAAAAAGAAGTTGAAGCTTTAATACAATATGAAGAAAAACTTAAAAGTTTAAGTATTATTATTTCTAATCTAAAAAAGCGAATTAATAATTATTTAGAAGTGATAAATAAAAAGGAATTAGCTTTAGAAGATTTAGAAGAAAGAGATTACATTGATGATTTAGTAATAGCTAATAATTATTTACAAGCTTATCTAGAACACAGAATTGATAAAGAAAGTATCCCTCCAGAGACTCAAGTTATTTTAGCTAAAATTTTAGAAATTGAGTTGCATGTTAGTAGTAAATCTTTAAGTGATATGCTAGAAATGATGCGCAAACGATATCAAAATGATGTTTTAAGCCGTAGTTTAAGTCAAAATAGGACTCAGCATTAAACTTATACTTGCAAAAGTAGGGTAATATTTGTTATAATAGTTAGTAGGTGGAGTAAATGGAACAAGTTAATAATGTTATGGATATTTTTACGAAATTAGAAGGAACTGAACTCGGTTGGGTAGATTTAGAGAATAATATTTATAAAGATCAAGAAAAAGGATTTAAAAAGAAATATATTCTTCAAACTCCTGAGGAAGTTTTAAAAAACAAAGTTGGAGTAGCCTTCGATTTAGTAGAAACAGAACGGAATTATTTTAAACATTTAGGATTAAAATTTAATTCATATTTTATGATTTATTATGAATCACGTAAAGTTTATACCCATACCTTTATTGTGTATGAAGAAAAAGAAAAATTTTATTGGTTTGAATACAATTGGGAAAATGATCGAGGCATTCATGAATATATGAGCTTATATGATCTTCTAACTGATGTTAGAGCTAAATTTAAAAAACATCATAATATCAAATTTATGGATATGGACTACCTATGTGTTTATAAATATAAAAAGCCTAAAGCCCATATTGGATTAAAAGAATTATATAAACACTGCGAAGGTGGCGAAAACGTTATAATTTAAATACATAATTAAAAGATATGGTTTATAAAACAATTTTGATTAGAGAGTTAATGATTGGTGGAACATTAATAAATAGTTTTATAAATTACTCCTTTTAAGGTTTGAGATTAATAATCTTCGGATTGATTCCGTTATCATCATAAATTAAGTAAAATAAAGGATGGTACCGCAAGACATTGCTCCTAAGAGTAGTTTTGTGGTTTTTATTTTTAAAATTAAAGAAAAGAGGTGACTAACTATTAAAAGTCAAGTAATTTTTAATAGAAAGTTATAAATTGGAAATTATCCCATGCCAAAAGACTTCAAAAATCATATTTTTTAAAATTTTTGAAGTTGAGAAATAATATTAAAAAATATTATTTCAATAAAGACGGATCAAATTGGATATTTTTAGTTTCAAGGATGTAAATAACTCTAATAAGTTTTTTACAAACATGAGATAAAGCAACTCTATGACATTTACCTTCAGAACGTTTCTTAAGGTAATAATCATAAAACTGAGGTGAATATCTTAAAACCATCATCGCAGTATTCATAAGAACATATCTAAGATGGTCAGAACCATGTTTAACCATCTTGCCATTATGTTCTATAGTACCAGATTGGATAATGCTCGGTTCTAAGCCAGCGAAAGCAAGCATTTTATTTGGGCTAGAGAAATTATTAATATCTCCATACTCAGCTAAAATGGTCGCAGCAGATATTTCACCAATACCTGGAATGGATAACATTCTAGGATTAAGATCTTTGATAATTGTAGAAATTTGTTTATCTATTGGAACAATTTTATCATTAAAGTTATTAATAATAGAGATATAAGTAGAAATAAGTAAATCGGAATTATTATCATGATATCCTACAGAGTTTCCAGCAAGTTCTTTTAATTTAGCAAACTTAGCATAAGAAAACCTTCCTTGAGAAGCACATCTAATAGAATCGTAGTCTTTCATTAAAGCAATATGTTCTGCATTTTTATATTTATCTAAGATAAATAGCAAAGTATTAGAAATTTTATTGTTAAAGAAAGGTTTTAATTCAGGAAAAGACTTATCTAGTTCATTAGTTAAAAGAATAGTAAATTTGCTTCTTTCTTTGATTAATTGTTCTCTCGATCTACATAATGACTTTAAAGTAAAAATATGATATAATAAGTATGAATTTGGTTTGTATTGGATGGACAAGAGATAACTAGCCATAGTAAAACTATCTGCTTTATCTGTTTTGGTCCTACGTAAGCTTCGAGCTTTTAAAAATTGATGTACAACAAGAGGATTCACTTTCATAAATGAATAATCTTGATTGGTTAAAAACAATTCCAAATTCAAAGAATAATGTCCAGTTGCTTCAAAAGCAATTCGGACATCTTGCTTATTATAGGGTTTCAAATGTTCCAAAAATTCTTGAAATCCTTTTTTGTTGTTTTCAAAAGATAAATTTTCTACAATAACTTCACCTGTATTAGAGATAATACAGAAATCGTGTTTATACTTTGATATATCAATACCAACATAATATATCATAAGTAAGCACCTCCTTAAATTAGTTTGTTTGCACTGAAATGTTTGACACAGAACTTCTAATTATGTAATCACGTAATTTAATAAAACATCGATTAGTAAGAAACTAACGTGTTAACTAACTAATTAACAATTAAATTAAAAATCTGTGGTTTGAGTCATCTCCAACCAGTCCATATAATGGCTGTAAAAAAATAGGAACAAATCCACAGTGCGAAATTTATTATACTTCTAGAAGTATAATAAATCAAAAAATATAAATAGAAAGGGATCAATCAAATAGATTAATATTTCTATAAGATTGATTATACGAG
>CAOVIS010000055.1:702-7076 GCA_948543905.1 uncultured Bacilli bacterium | reverse complement strand
TTAATCCTGTTGCAGATGCAACGCCTAGTATGCCTACTACTGATATAAGCGAAGATCCGTTTAAAGATTTTGGTGAAGAAATTACTTTAAGTGATGATGATTTACCATTTTAGTTAAAGGAGGATTAGAGAACAATGGCAGAATTCTATCGTAAGAAAAAGAAAATTTGTCAAATGTGTGCTGGAAAAAGTGTTGATTATAAAGATGTTATGATTATTAATAAATATATTAATGATAAAGGCAAGATTATGCCTAGAAGAATGACTGGCGCTTGTGCAAAGCATCAAAGACATATTGCAAAACAAATTAAATATGCAAGATTTATGGCTTTAGTACCATTTGTTAAATAGCAATGGTGCTTTTTTTTAATATAAATTATCTGGTATTAAGATATTAATATATTCTATGATTTGTTTTTTAGTATATTTGTTATTGTATTTTAAATATTCTATGCAAATATTAATAACTGCACCTAAATAAAAAAGAGAAATGATAGAGCTTGGGACTTTTGCTCCTTCAAAGTCAGTACTTTCTTCAATTTGCTTAATTATGCCTTTATTTATAACATCATAGATTATATCCATAGTGATGCTATTTTTATTATTAATCATCATATAATGATAAGTCTCTTTTTTTTCTTCAAAGTGTTCTAAAAGGAGTTTAATTAATTCTAAATAATATTCTTTAGTGTTTTTAATATTATTATTACCATCAAGTTTAGTTAAAAGATTATCTTTTAAAGAATTAATGTATTCTTGTAGTAATTCATATTTGTCGGTATAGTGAGCATAGAAAGTTGAACGATTTATCATAGCTTTATTACATATATCATTTACTTTTATTTCTTCAAAAGGAGATTCTTTCATAAGTGTTTCTAAAGTATTATATAAGTTTTTACGGGTTTTAATAATACGTAGATCAGTTTTTTGAGACATAATTTATCACCTGTAAACATTATATAATATATGCCTATAGATGTAAAGTTAAACTACATATTGTTGCTTAATTGCTAATACATAATAAACAAATTGTTGGATATAAAACAAAATATTGTTTATGTACAAGATTTTTTTTTAATTTTGTCATATTATATTTTGTGCAAGGAGGAAAATTTATGAAAAAATTTGGTGATTTTGTTTGTAAACATAAAAGCTTAATTTTAATTGTTACTTTTGTGTTGTTAATACCAGCTTTAATAGGAATGAAATTAACTAAGATAAATTATGATATTTTAGTTTATTTGCCACAAGACATTGAAACAATTAAAGGACAAAATATTTTAACGGATGATTTTAATATGGGTGGTTTTTCATTTGTTATTTTGGATAATATGAGTGCTCATGATATTTTGAAATTGGAAGATAAAATTAAAACAATAGAAGGTGTTGCAAAAGTTATATCATTCTATGATATAGCTGGAAGTACTATACCACTTGAGATGATGCCAAGCGATGCAGTAGAAAAAATAAGAAATGGTGATTCTGATTTAATGGTGGTTACATTTGTTAATTCAACTTCAGATGAGGTGACTCTAAATGCGGTAGAGGAGTTAAGGAGTATTACAGATGATGCAGCAAAAGTTGGAGGAATGAGCGCACTGGTACTGGATACTATGAACTTAAGTGAAAGTGAAATAGCCATTTATATTGTTATTGCTGTTGTTTTGTGTTTAATCGTTCTTACATTATCGCTTGATTCTTATGTTGTTCCTATTTTACTTCTTTTAAATATTGGAATTTCAATTTTATTTAATTTAGGTACAAATATATTTTTGGGTGATATATCATATATAACTAAAGCACTTGTTGCGGTTTTACAACTTGGAGTTACAACAGATTTTTCAATATTTTTATATCATTCTTATGAGAGTAAGAAGAAAGAATACAAAGATAAAAATGAAGCAATGAGTATAGCTATTAAAGAGACATTTACCTCAGTTGCGGGTAGTTCACTTACAACTATTGCAGGATTTTTAGTACTTTGTACCATGACTCTTACTTTAGGGTCCGATTTAGGTTTGGTAATGGCTAAAGGAGTATTTTTAGGAGTAATATCAGTTGTTACAGTATTTCCTAGTATGATTCTCGTATGCGATAAGGTAATTGAGGCATCTAAACATAAAAATATCATACCTAACTTAAGTCGAGTTAATGATTTTGTTATTAAACATAATAAAGTGATATTTGGAATATTTATAATTTTATTAGTTCCAGCATATCTTGCTAATAAAAAAGTTAATGTTTATTATAAACTTGATGAAACTTTACCTGCGGATTTAGGTACTATTGTTGCTAATTCTGAATTAAAAGAAAAATTTAATATTGTTTCACCAGAGATTGTTTTAGTAAATAAAGAAATGAAATCTAATCAGATAAATGAGATGTTAGATAAGATAGAAAATGTTTCTGGAATTGATTTTGCTTTATCGTTTAGTAAATTATCTAGTATAGGTATTAATAAAGAAATGCTTAGTGAAGATGTTTTAAAAATTTTTATGAGTGATAAATATCAAATGATTTTGATAAATTCGTTATATGATATTGCTAGCGATGAGTTAAATAATCAAATAGAAGAAGTAGATAGAATTATCAAATCATATGATGATGAAGCTATTTTGGCTGGAGAAGGGCCACTTATGAAAGATTTGGTTACGATTAGTGATACTGATTTTAAAAATGTTAATGCTTCATCAATTATATGTATTTTAATTATTATGTTCTTTGTTTTAAAATCAATTAGTTTACCTATTTTGCTTATTTTAGCAATAGAGTTTGCAATATTTATAAATATGACTATACCTTATTTTAGTGGGTTATCTTTACCGTTTGTAGCACCAATAGTGCTTGGAACAATACAGTTAGGTGCAACGATTGATTATGCAATACTACTTACAACAACATATTTGGAAAAACGAAAAAACAGTGATAAGTATGTTGCTATAAAAGATACAATGAATAGTACAATCAATTCTATTATTGTTAGTGGTTTATGCTTTTTTAGTGCAACATTTGGAGTAGGTATTTCTTCAGATTTAGAGATGATTAGCTCTTTGTGTACACTTATTAGTCGAGGAGCAATTATAAGTATG
The DNA here is from genome assembly GCA_948543905.1 of uncultured Bacilli bacterium. The sequence goes on along the minus strand of CAOVIS010000055.1, from coordinate 3,988 downwards.
GTTGTTGTAATACTTGTGTTACCGTCGATTTTACTTATATTTGATGATTTGATTGGGAAAACAACAAAAATGAAGAAAGAAGGAAAGAAAGTTATGAAAAAGAAATTACAAAAAGCTGGAGTTATGTTGATGCTTTTAACATTTAGTTTCTATAGTTTTGGCCTTCCAGTTTGGGCTTTACAAAAAGAAGAAACAGTTTATACTAAATTAAATAGTGATGGAAGCGTTAAAAATATTTTAGTAAATGAACATTTAATAAATGAGGCAGGGATTGAAGAATTAAAAGATTTAACGGATTTAAAAGATATTTTAAATATTAATGGGGAGGAAGTTTTTTTACAAAATGATAAAGAATTAGTATGGAAGAGTAATGGTAATGATATTTTTTATCAAGGTGTTACAGATAAAAAATTGCCAATAGATTTAAATATTAAATATTATTTAAATGATGAAGAAATAGCTCTTGATGATCTAAAGTAACTATTAAATTGGAGTATAAAAACAATGTTAATAAGTATGTAAATATCAATGGTAAGAATACACTTCTTTATACACCATTTGTTGTAACCATGGGAATGATTGTAGATGCTAAAAATTATACTAATATAAGTGTTAATAATGGTAAAGTTATTAACAATGGAACAAAAAATATTATAATTGGTTTAGCAAGTCCAGGTTTATACGCTAGTTTAGGATTGAAAGAGCTTAAAAATATGGATAGTATTGAGATAAATTTAGAGACATCTTCGTTTGAACTGGCAAGTATTTATAGTGTTGTTACTCCTAAATTAATTAGTGAAGAGGATTTACAGGTGTTTGATAAATTAGACACTCTTTATACAAGCATTAATGCATTAAAAACGTCAATAAATACAATTGAAGAAGGAGCTAAATCTTTAAATGCTGGAAGTATAACTCTAAATGAGGGAGCTGTAAAACTTAGTGATGCACTAAATTTATTGAAAACAAAAGTTGGAGAATTAAATGATGGCGCTCTTAAATTAAATGCGGGAATAAATGAAATTAATAAAGTTTTAAGCAATATTGATTTGTCTAAGCTTGTGGGAATAGATAAAAGTCTTGGAGATATTCAGAAATTAGTGAGCACTGATAATGCTACTATTGAGGCTCTAAGTACTAAAAATTCTAAATTGAAAGAAGCATATGATAGTTATAGCTTAGCTACTCTTTCATATAGTGATATTTTAAATTTACCAAGTGGAGAAAAATTGTTAGAAGTTAAGATTGATTATGAGACTAATTATGCACAAAATGCTAAAATTATTTTAGTGTTACAAGAAAATGTTAAGGCCTTAAATGAAATTCTAAATATTATGCAATCACTTAATAGTATGACTTCAATGTTTCCTACTTTAAATAAAACACTAAGTGATTTACAGACTGGAACTTCTTCTTTGGCTCAAGGCACCTCTTCTTTGAATCAAGCAGTTAAAACAGTAGCTTCTAAAATGGAAGAGTTGACCGCTGGAGTTAGTTCAATAAATGTAGGTGTAAAGACTTTATATGAAGGAATTGTTAAATATAATAAAGAAGGTATAACACAACTTAATAGCGTTGTTAATGGTAAATTAAAAGATATTGATGCTAAAGCAAGATCTTTGGTTAAAATGTCTGAAGAATATGATACTTTTACAATGAAAGATGCTGAGGTTGAAGGTGAGACTAAATTTATTATGGTAATAGATGCTAAGAAGCTTCCTACCCCTGAAGTTATAATGACACATGAAGAAGAAAAAGAAAGTGTTTGGGATAGATTTAAAAATTTATTTAAGTTTTAGCTATAGAAAAAGTACTGGTTTGTTGCTAGTACTTTTATTGTGATTTAAATAAATCAATAATATCAATATTTAATTTTTGACAAATATAATCTAAGTACTCTAAAGATATATTAGTATGACCATTTTCGATAAGACTTAGATATGTTTTATTTATATTGAGATAATCTGCTAATTCTTTTTGACTTATTTTTTTTTCTTCACGATAATATTTGATGTTAATACCAACTACTTGCGATAATTTTTGAGGTTTTTTAGGAATTGAATTATCAATATTTTCTAAAATATTTTGAGTGTTTTCGGCAATGATGTTTTTTTCAATTTCTAATTTGGTGATGTTTTCTTGAAGTTTGGTTTTATTAATATAATTCTTTTCTTCTTGTTTTTCTGTGATGTACTTTTTTAGAGATAAATCAAAGTTATTTGAAGCTATTTCAGAAATAGTAGCTAAGTGAGAATAAAAAGGTATTTCTTGACTTTCTTTGTAGGTAGTAATAATTTTATTTTGATTATCTATGGTTAATTCATTATTTTTTTTGTTTTTTTTATATTCTTTACTGGCATCGATAAATAGGATTTTGTCACTTTGTTTATTTTTAGACATAATAAGAACTATAACGGCTAATTTATTGTTATAAAATAATTTAGGAGGGAGGCCTATTATGGCTTCAATAAAATTTTCTTTTACTAATTTAGTTCTTACACCTATTTCATTTTGTCTAAATAAAGCACCATGAGGAAGAATAACAGCCATTTTACCATCAGGACTCAACGCTTTAAACATTTTTAAGACATGAGCATAATCAGCGACAGCAGTAGAAGGAAGATGAAATTGGCTAATAAAGCTTTTAGTTTCGTCTTCTAAATTATTATACCAATTTTTTTGTGAGAAGGGTGGATTGGATAAGATTAAATCAAATTGATAATTGTTTAGTAGGGGTGATGTTAATTTAATGTTATAATTATCAATATTGTTTAAGAATAAATTAGTCATACATATATTATAAATGCTAAGATTGGTTTCAATTCCAAAAGTGGCAGGTTTATTTGCACTTAAAAGAAAATTGCCGGTTCCACAAAAAGGATCAAAAACATTAGAATATTTATGGTCGATGAGATTGGATAAAAGATTTGTAATTGATGGGGGAGTATAGTATTCATTTTGATTACGGATAATATTGTCTTCTTTAATAGTTTCATCTAAAGCATTTTGATACAGTTCTTTAGCTTTCTTTTTATTATAAATAGTATCAATATCTTTTAGGATATTACTTAGAATTTTATTATTGTTGAAAATATTTTTAAATGTAATATTAGAAAAAAGATAGTAATTGTTAAGGCTTAATTGGAGTTTTTTTATTTTATCATCGAGGATATCAGGTAAATATTGGTCATTTTGAATAATAATACTAGTAATATTTTCTTTGTAAAATTTTAAATATAAGAGAGCGGAGATATATTCTAAATAATTCTTTTTAATATTAGTATTA
>CAOVIS010000055.1:0-665 GCA_948543905.1 uncultured Bacilli bacterium | reverse complement strand
TTTTTAAACATATTGCCCACTTTAATTAAGATGTTATTAGTCATTATTATCATATCCTTTGATTATATCTTGCATAACTTGATTATAGTAATGCTCTTTATTTTTAATTATTTTTAGGCTTATTTCTTTTTCTTGATTCCAAGCTTTAATAAGTGCGGCTAGTTCTTCTTGGATATTGTGAGGAATTTTAGGAATTGTAAGATTTTTAAGAGTATTTATCGATATTTTTTTAATACTTGTACCAACTAAACTTTTTTCGATTTGTTCTTGAAACTTAGGGCTTTCTAAATACCATTTTAAAAATTCAGGGTTTATATTAGGATTAGTTAATCTTATAATGCACATGCTAGAAGTTACGAGGAGATTTTCGGAATCATTGTTAATTAAAATTATTTTAATAGGAGCGGTGAGGCGAATTATGATATCATTTTTCTTAGTAATGGTTTTGGTCATTTCTTTTTTAGTACATATTGTTTGGTAATCATTTGTTTTTTGTTCCCAAACTTTTAGATTTAGAATTTGATATTTATGGATACTTTCAGGAACTTCTTCACGATTTTGTAGAGAACCAATTATTATTTCGGATATATCACTGAGTTTCATATTTTCACGTATAATCAATCTTATAGAAATATTAATCTATTTGATTGATCCCTTTCTATTAA
>CAOVIS010000054.1 GCA_948543905.1 uncultured Bacilli bacterium | reverse complement strand
ACGGCCTTCAAGAGTAGATCCATTTAAACAACAATTTAAATTGATAATACTAGTTGGTAAATCTTCAATTATAAAACAAGAATCTTCTTCTATAACTCTAGTTTTACTACCAACGGGAATCAAAGCATAAGTATTACTCTTTATTATGTATGAGTTCAAAAAAATGCCCCCTTTCATGAAATAACTATGTTATACCATAAAAAGGAGACAAAATTTGTCGAATTTTGAAATTTTTGTTAATTTTTAGTAAGTTTTTATTGGCAATATGAGTTGAATAAGTGATTCATCAGTTAATGATTTAACAATTAAAGGCTTAACATCACTATTTAAAAGGAGTAAAATATCTTGTTCTTGCATTGTTTTTAAGGCTTCTAACATATATTTAGAGGAGAATGAGATTTCTAAATGTTCTTTATTGTTAGTTTCTACAACTAATTGCTCTTCGACTTTTCCAATTTCAGAAGCATAGGAATTAATAAGCATTTTTGTATTATCGAGACTCATTTTAACTATATTTTTGTCTTTGCCTTGAGTTAGAAGAGCAGCACGGTCTATGGCATCATTAAATTCTTTTTTGTTTACTTTAACTATGTAAGCATATTCACTAGGAATAAGATTAGTTGTGTTAGGATAATTGCCGCTTAAAAGGTTAGTTTGAAAATTAATATTTTTATATTTAAATAAAACTTTATTATTAAATATATGTATTTCAATATCACTATCATCAGTTATAATTCGTTCTAATTCCATGATATTTTTACCAGGTATGACAATTTCGGTATCTTTTTCTATCGTATTCGATAACTTGATATTCTTTTTTGCAAGACGATAAGAATCAGTAGCAACTGTTTCTAAAACATCTTTTATAAATTTAAAATTAACACCTGTTAAAATTGGGCGAAGCTCTTGATTTGAAATAGCAAAGACTGTTTGATTAATAATAGTTTTAAAGATATCACCTTTTATATATATAGGTTCTTTACTTATTTCTAATTTAACATCAGGGTAATCGTTTATATCTAAACAGTTCAGATTATATTGATTATTGTCGGTATATATTTTTATTTTTAATCCATCTATTACTTCAAAGTTAATTATATCACTAGGCATTTTGCGGACTATATCTAGAATATATTTACTTTGGATGATAATACCTCCAGTTGTTGTTATTTGTTTAATATCTTTAGATTCAATTAATACTTTAATAGTAAGTTCTGAATCACTGGCAGTTAAATATAACCCTTCAGTAGTTAATTCAAATTTTATTCCATTTAAAACGGGGATAACGTTTTTGGTAGAGATGGCTCTTATAACATTATTTAATCCTTCTAAGATTATACTTTTTTCAATTGTAAATTTCATATATTATTCCTTCTTTCTAAATTTATTAATATTTATAATGCTGTTAGTAATGTTTGTAAGTTGTTTTATGCCATTAATTAGGCTGTTTTTGAGATTTTAAAGTGTTAATAAGTACTTTATTATACACATGTTATTAAATTATTATCTACAATTTTCTCTTTATCTCCTTTATAGTACTTTCAAGTTCTGTATTAGTTGTAAGTTCTTTTTCTATTTTATCACAGGCAAATATGACTGTTGAGTGATCTCTTCCACCAAATTCTAGTCCTATTCGTGGGAAGGTTTCGTCAGTTTCCATTCGACAGAGATACATTGCTAGCTGGCGAGGATGGGCGACTTTATTGCTTCTTTTTTTGCCTTTTAAGTCATCAATTGTTATATGATAGTGATCTGCGACAGCTTTTTGAATTTTAGTAATATTATTATTAGAGTATATATTTTTATTGACAAAATCTTTTAGAGCTTCGCAAGTGAATTCAAGATCAATAGTTTTAGGAACAATCATTGCCGTATAGGCCATTAAACGATTGACAGCTCCTTCTAAAAATCTTACATCATTTTGGCAAGCGTTGGCAATATATTCAATACTTTCTTCTTTGATTAGGTTAGCAATACTTGTATTTTCAAGCTTTTTTCGGATAATTCGACATCTTAGGTCAAAATCGGGTGGGTAGATATCGACTGGTAGCCCCCACATAAATCGAGATCGGAGACGTTCTTCTAATATTTTTAAATCATCTGGAGAACGATCACTACTAATAATTATCTGTTTATTTGATTGATGTAGATAGTTAAAAGTGTTAAAAAATTCTTGTTGTGTTTTTTCAGCACCGACTAAATACTGGATATCATCTATAATTAGAACATCAATATTACGGTATTTATTTTTAAATTCGGTTGCATATTCTATAGTATTTTTGGCATTGTCAGGATTAGCAATGTTAGTATATTCAGTCATAAATTCATCACAAGTGCAGTATAGAACTTTGCGGTTGGAGTTTTCAGTTATAAAGTTTCCTATAGCGTGCATAAGATGGGTTTTCCCAAGACCACTTTTGCCATAAATAAATAGAGGGTTATGTATGCGACCAGGTGCTTCAGCGACGGCCATGGCGGCAACTTTTGCTAGTCTATTAGTATCACCAACGACAAAATTATTAAAGTTGAGGTTAGGATTTAAATTAGTTTTAAAAGAATTGTTAATAATTAGATCTTTATCCACAGTAGTTTTAGATGTAATATTTTCTAATTCTTCTTCTAAAACGAAAGATATATCGTAATTTATTTTTGTAATGTTAAATAAAGTAGTTTCTATTAAAGAGTAGTAGTTGTCTCCTAACATTTTTTTGTGGATTTCCATAGGAACTTTAAAAGTTATCTTAGTGTCAGTTAAAGTGATAATTTTTAAATCATTAAACCAAGCATGAAAAGAGGCAGGATTAATCTCTGTATATATATTTTCTAGAAACTTCTTTAATAGTTCATCTATTCCCAAAAACCTCACCCCACAGTCAGTAGTTTTTTTTTACAATCTAATTTTAGCGCATTTTGTCGAAAAAATAAACTGTAAAATTGCAAATGTTTATTATTCACAGGTTATAAACAATGTTTTGATACTATAATATCTGATAATTTGACGTTTATCAACACTTTTAACAACTTTTTTTAATTAATTTTAACAATTCACAATTAGTATATATTAAATGAAAAGTGAATACTGTTTATTACTTTATAAGTAAGACTTTTATGTACTAGAAACACTGGGATAAGTTGGTCCTAATATATTGTTGATAACTTATGATTTATTAACAATATAATAAAAATTAGATGTTGATATGTAAAATCGACATTATTCGACAAATTTTGACAATGTTGATAGTTTGTTTATTGTAAATTTTATCCACATTATCCACAATTTATTATTAATAACTTGAGTTTTATTGACATTTTTTTTGATATGATAAGGATAATTAGGCGAAAAAACTTGACTTCAAGATAATATGATAATATAATTAAAATACTTGAAATTTTTAAGGAGGTGTTAATATGAAAAGAACATATCAACCAAATAATCGAAAAAAAGCAAAAAAGCATGGATTCTTTGCTCGGAAAGAGACTAATATTTTAAATAATAGACGGAGAAAAGGTCGTAAAGTTTTATGCAAATAGCCACTGTTTTTTAGTGGTGTTTTTTTTGTTAGTACTTGATAGGTGTGAGAAATTTTGAAAAAATATGAAATTGTTAAAAAAAATTTGGAATTTAATGATATAATTAAAACAGGAAGATATTTTAAAAATAAATATTATGTTATATATTATAAGGATGGTATTTATAATTTTCCAAGATTTGGGCTGGCTGTTAGTACAAAGTGTGGGTGTGCAGTAGAGCGCAATAAGATAAAAAGACAGCTTAGATTTATACTTGATAAGTATAAAAAATTATGTTTTAAAAATAAAAATTATATTATAATGGTAAGAAGTGATATAAATAATTTAAGTTTTAAAGAAAAAGAGCAGTATTTATTAGATGTTTTAGGAAAGATGAGGGAAAAAAATTGAAAAAAATTAAAATAGGTATAATTGCAGTTATGATTCTTGCAATTGCAGGATGTGGAAATAGTAATTATATTATGGATGGTAAAACTCCAGTAGAGAATAAAGAAACAGGACAGATTTTACAAAAAGATATTTTATGTAGGCCTGAAGAAGGAGATTTAAATAACCTTTATATGGAACATAAAGATCAAACTAAGATAGATTATGATGATTTACCTTTGTGTTCAGAATTTCGACTTAATAGTAATAAGTCAAAGGGAATTTGGGAAGGTATTTTTGTTAAACCACTTGCTTATATTATTTTGAAATTTGTTATATTAATTGGTCTTGCTATTAGACTCATTTTAATGCCAGTTTCTCGCAAAACAATGAAACAAACAGCAAATATGAAAAAAGCTCAGCCGGAACTAGCAAAAATAGAAAAGAAATATGCTAATCGTAATGATAATGAAGCAATGATTCAAAAAAGTCAAGAAATGATGATGGTATATAAGAAATATAATATTAGTCCATTTGGAAGTTGCTTGTTAGCTTTTATTCAATTGCCATTGTTCTTCGCTTTTTTACAAGCTATTAATAGAACTCCAGCGATATTTGAGGATAGATTTTTAGGTCTTGTACTTGGTAAGACACCAATGGTGGGATTGTTTAATTCGCATGAGTGGTTGTATGTTATTATAATTGTTCTTATTATTTTAACTACCTATTTATCATTTAAAAATGCGATGTCTTCTAATAATATGGGAAATCCAGAGATGGATAGACAAATGCAGTTTATGTTTAAATTTATGATTATAATGATTTCAGTTGCTTCTTTATATTTATCTACTGCGATTGCATTATATTGGATTGCTACTAATGGATTTGTGGTATTACAGAACTTTGTATTTAAAAAATTAGATGAAAGAGAAGAGAAAAAAGATATGATTATTAAACCTAAAAATAATAAAAAGGAAAGTTCTAGTAAGAAAAGAGGTAAATAGTAATGAATGTAATAGAGATGAGCGCTAAAACAAAGGAAGAAGCTTTAAATCAAGTTTTAGCAAAATTAAATGCTAGTGAAGCGGAAGTTATATATAGTTTTACAGAAACTAAAGGGGGATTATTTAAAGGAAATTCTTATCTGTGCAAAGTATTTTTGAAGCTTGATTTAATAGTAGATGTTCAAGAATTTTTAAAAAATATTGTTAAAGGTATGGGTATTGATGTTTCAATGGAAGTAAGTACTAAAGAAGGAGTTACTACTATTAAAATGTATTCTTCTAATAATCCGGTTTTGATAGGTAAAAATGGTCAAAATTTAGAGGCTATGACTGTACTTTGTAGGCAGTATATCAATAATGTAGCTAATAATGGTCCGAAGATAATTTTAGATGTAGAAGATTAGACAAATTGCTAAGTTAGAGAGGCTTGCTAAAAATTTAGCTAGAGATGTGGTTAAAACTAAAACAGATATTGAAATGGATAATATGAATTCTTATGAAAGAAGAATAGTACATAATGTTCTTACTAATTTTAAAGGAATTAAAACGGAGAGTGTTGGAGAAGAACCTAATAGACATATAGTTATTAAATATGATAATTAGAACTTAAGGTTCTTTTTTATTTGTGATTTACATATTATTTTATTGGTGATAACATGACCCTAAAACGAGGCGATTTGGTTACAAGAATTAGCTATAATCATGATACAGTATTTAAAATTGTTAATATTAAAAATGATATTTATTATTTAAAAGGAATAGAAGTTAGACTTTATGCGGATGCTTTAGAAGAGGATTTGCAAGAGTATATTGAAAGTGATACAGAGAGCGAAAATGCCTCTGATGAAGAAATAAATTTAGATAGAAGTGAATATTTTTATTTGCCAGCTAAAATATTACATATAGATGGTGATAAAGATTATTTAGCTAAGTGTTTAGATTATTATAAAAAAAAAGGAGTTTTGGCGATAGGAAAGAAAATAAGTGAGGAAAATATTTCACAAAATATAACTAGTCTTATTATGGAGTATAAACCTGATATAATAATAATAACGGGACACGATGCATATTATCGAAAAAAAAATAATCCTAGTGATTTAAAGAATTATCGAAATTCGGCTAATTTTGTAAAAGCAGTACAAGCAGCGCGGAAATATGAAAAATCACATGAAAAATTAGTAATTATTGCTGGGGCTTGTCAATCTAATTTTGAGGAGTTAATTAGGGCTGGTGCTAATTTTGCTTCTTCACCTAAAAGAGTTAATATTCATGCACTAGATCCTGCGATAATTGCTACGACTATTGCTTTAACAGAACGGGGGCACGAAATAAATCTTTTAGACCTTTTAGATAAGACAAAATATGGACATGATGGTATTGGAGGAATTAAAATGAATGGCCTTATGTATGTGGGTTATCCTAGATAAGGAGGAATTTTGAATTCTAATATAATACGTAGGGAAATAGAGAAACATTTAAATGAAGAAGCAACTATAAAGGTATATGGAATGCGAAATAAAGTATCAACTTATGATGGTGTGATAAAAGCTATTTTTCCAAATATTTTTACTGTTTCGTGGGATAATTTAGAAAAAAGTTTTAGTTATGCTGATGTGATAACAGGAAATATTAAAATAAAATATAAGGAAATATAAGATAATGCTTGCTATTTCTTTATTTTTGCTATAAAATATAATTAAGTTGTTGAAACTTAGAAGGGAAAGGATATTTATGCAAATTACATCAGTAAGCGTTCGTAAAATCGAAAAGGAAGGCTCAAGAATGAAAGGCATCGCATCTATTTTGATTGATGATTCATTTGCCATCCACGACATCCGAATAATTGAGGGAGATAACGGTTTATTTATCGCTATGCCAAGTAGAAAAACTGCTACTGGTGGATATAGAGATATAGCTCATCCAATTAATCCAGATGTACGTAAAATGTTTGAAGATGCTATTCTAGACGAATATAAGAAAGCTTAAGAACTACTTTATGGTAGTTTTTTTATTTAACAATTAAAAAAAAGTACTTATCAATGTATCAATTAAGTTTGATATAAAGATATGTGTCTATAAAAATAAATCGTTATTTGTAAGTATTTTGTTTCTAAGCGTTTTACAATTTAAGTTTAAAATAGTTTTAAGATATAGGCAAGCTTATTATTTATTTTTTTATTTCCCG
>CAOVIS010000053.1:7418-7719 GCA_948543905.1 uncultured Bacilli bacterium | reverse complement strand
GTAAAGGTAGTTGATGCCGTAAAACCGCTTTCAAGAGCAGTATAATATAAAAAAGGTTTCATTGTTGAGCCTACTTGTCTTTTTGCCTTGGTTGCCCTATTAAACTCGCTCTTAGCATAATTAACCCCGCCTGATAAAGCAATTACTCCTCCTGTTTTAGGGTCAACTACTACTCCTGCTGTTTGAAGCTCACTTCCCTCTAAATTTTTTACAATACTATTTTCTAAAGTTTTTTGAGCCTCAATATCAAGATATGTATAAACCTTTATCCCACCACTTTGAATTAATTCATTAGGAATGG
>CAOVIS010000053.1:0-7408 GCA_948543905.1 uncultured Bacilli bacterium | reverse complement strand
TCTGGAATCGTTTTAATTGATTTTAATTCTTGTATTACAGCATTCTGATAATACATAAGCATATCTAAATCTTCGTCGCTTGATTTACCGTATATTGAAATTTCTTCTTTAAATAAACCTTCAAATTCATCTTCACTTATATAACCATTTTCCACCATACTTCTTCCAACCATTTTTGCTCTTTTTATCGCGAGATCATAATTTGTAATAGGATTATAATAGCCAGGACTATTAGGAATACCAGCTAAAATTAAAGCTTCTTCTAAACTTAAATCAATAGGATCTTTATTAAAATAATAGCAACTCGCATTAGCAATCCCATAATTTCCTTGACCATAATTTATGGTATTTAAATACCCTTCTAAAATATCTTTTTTTGAATAATGTACTTCCAGTTCCAAAGTAAGAAAAGCTTCTTCTATCTTTCTTTCCCAAGTAGAATCAAAATTAAGATATATATTCTTCACATATTGTTGACTAATTGTAGAAGCCCCTTGCGTTATCTTTCTATTTTTAATATTAAGATACATAGCTTTAGCAATTCTAAGATAATCAAATCCATGATGATTATAAAAATTCTTATCTTCTATACTAATTACTGCATTAATAAGATTATAATTAATATCATCTAAATCTACCCACTTTTGTGCTTTAGATCCTTGATAAACTAACTCATCTTTATCATCATATATATAAAACTGCCCTGCCCTTTTAAGCTCTAACTTTGGACTTAAAAAAGCATAAGTATAAAGACCTATAATTACAACTATAAAAGATACAAACAAAAAAACTCCCGCTTTAAACATAAATCTTAACGCACGCATAAGTATCTCACCCTTAATTATTATTAGCTATTCCCAAAAAAATATGAAAATTTTTCTTTTTCTTGTTTATTTATCTTTTTTTTAGTATAATTTTAAGTATAAATGAGGGACCAATATGAATTACAATTTAACTGTTAACACATATGAAGAAAACAACTTACTATTTACCGAACTTACCATTTGCACTATCGAAGATGATATTCTAACTTATAGTAATGATACTGATACTATCACTATTAATTTAAGTAAATTTAAATTCACTCGCAAAAATTCAGAATCTACTCTTAAATTAACCAATAATTTTTGTACTTTATCAATAAACGAATTAAATAAAACCTTAAATATCCCCATAGATTATATAAATTATAACTATGACCATAATAAAAATATAACATTAGAATATAAACTAGCAAGCCAAGAAAAATCTTTAAAAATCATATTACAAATAGGAGATGAAATAAATTATGTATAAAATAGCCTTATTAGAAGAAAAAATTAAAAACAGTTTAAAAGAAATAGGATATGAAATAGAAAATGTTACCATAAACCCTTCTTCTCGTCCTGAATTAGGTGATTATCAGTACAATGGTCTTATGCCCCTTGCTAAAATTTATCATAAAAGTCCTACTGTTATTGCCGAAGAATTATGTGCTAAGTTAATTAATTATCCAGAACTAAAAAATGCTAGTGTGGCTGGCCCCGGTTTTATTAATTTAACATTTAATGATACCTTTCTAATAGATTTTATGAATAAATCAAACGCTGATTTAACTATTAATTATCGCTTAAATGAACATAAAAAAATATTCTTAGACTACGGTGGTCCTAATGTTGCTAAAATTCTTCATGTAGGACACTTACGTAGTGCTAATATTGGTGAAGCTTTAAAAAGATTATGTAAAGCTGTAGAATATGAAACAATCTCTGATATTCACCTAGGCGATTGGGGTCGACCTATGGGTATGGTAATTCGCGAAATTAAAGAACGTTATCCAAATCTAGCTTATTTTAAAGAAGACTACAACGGTGAAAATATTGAATTTAACTTAACCAATGAAGATTTGCTAGAATTATACCCTATTGCTACCACTAAAGCTAAAGAAAATGAAAGTATCATGGACGAATGTCGCGAAATTAATTACAAACTTCAAAATAAACATCTGGGCTATTATAAATTATGGCAAAAAATTGTTTCAATCAGTGTAAATGAAGCCAAAAAAATCTATGATGAACTTAATGTTTCATTTGACCTCTGGGAAGGTGAATCTGATAATTCCGAATACATGGACGAATTATTAGCCCATTTACAAAAAGAAAATGTTATTGAAACTAGCAATGGAGCACAAGTTATCACTGTAAATAAAGAAGATGATAAACTTGAAATACCACCTTTAATTTTAATTAAAAGCAATGGCGCTATTTCTTATGAAGCAACTGATCTTGCCGCCATTTGGGAACGCACCTCTAAATATAATCCTGATGAAATATGGTATATTGTTGATAACCGCCAAGAACTCCACTTTAAACAAGTGTTTCGAGCATCTTATAAAAGTAATCTTGTAAATCCCAAAACTAAACTCATCTTTAATGGATTTGGTACAATGAATGGTCCAGATGGCAAACCATTTAAAACTCGTGATGGAGGAATTATGCCTCTTCGAACTCTTCTTGATATGGTAACAAATGTAACCGAAAGTCGTCTAGACCCTAATATTACCGAAAATCGTGAATCTATTGCCAAAACCCTCAGTAGTGCGGCTATAAAATATGCGGATTTACTTCCATATCGTAATACTGACTATAACTTTGATGTTGAAAAATTTACAGATTTAAATGGTAAAACAGGCACCTATCTTTTATATTCCACTATTAGAATGAAATCTCTTCTAACAAAAGCTCAAAATGAAAATCTTCACCCAGAAAAAATAACTATCATTAAAACGGAAGCTGAACGAAAAATTATTCTTGCCATGCTTGATTTAAAGCGAATTATAAAAAGAAGCATTGATAGCTATTCCTTAAATGAAATTGCCGAATATCTTTATAAAATAACTAATCTTTATAATAGTTTTTATGCTGAAAATCGCGTTTTAACTGAAAATGATAAAAATATTCAAACATCATGGCTTACTCTAACTAAAATAATCTATGATAATAATATATACTTGCTAAATATTCTAGGTATAAATGTACCTGAACGAATGTAATACTTAAATTAATCATTATAAAATAATTATAGAAAAATAAAGCTTGTAATTTTAATATCTATTATATATTGACGTTTTAAAAATATACACTCGAAACGAAAGGTGAACGAAAATATTAGTAATCATTTATACTAACAAAAGAAATTAGAGCTTTTACAGCTCTTTTTTTGAGACTTAAAATTTGACATACTAGCGTATTTATAGTAGAATAGTTACTAAAAAAGGGGGAAGTTATTATGAAATTGCCTAATTTCTTTAGATTTCTAAAGCAAGAAGAGCAAAATACAAGTACTATTCCTGCTACTTTAAAAGACTTTTATAAAATTCCTCGAGCAAGTGAAATTAAAGACCCTCATCTAAAACAATTAATAGTATCCTATCAAAAAAGTTACCGTCAAACACTTCACTCTAAAAAAAATCTTACTAGCCTTGATTTTGACCTTAATAGTATTACAGATAAAATGAAAATGTATATAAATCTTTTACTAAATATTTTTTTAGAAGATAAATCATCTCTTTATAAAACATCTAATGAAAAATTCTCCTTAAGTGATGCCTTAAAAATGCAAATTTATCTATCAGACATTAATGAATTATATTTGGATAGTTTATGTCGTCTTATTGCTTTAAATGAAATAGCTCAAAAATTTAAATTTCTTATCTCCAAAAAAAATTAAATGCCTTAAATGAAGCTATATATACTTTAATAGTAAGCCAGAATATTTATGAAAATCAAAAAATAACTATTAAAATAAGAATAAATAACTATTTAAATGAATTAGAAAGCCAAAAAACTGAGACTTTTAATCAAGAATTATATAATCATATACTAGACCTATCTAAAAATATTATTCCTAATACTACTAATGAAATACTAGAACAAAACTATCCTGAATCTACAACTCAAGCTTTAATTGAAAGAGCTTTAGAAATTTATGTCTATACCCACCAAGATGAAATAAAAGTATTAAACGAAAAAGTCAAAACTCTTAGTAAAAATCCTTTATCATTCTGCAATTATCCTAATTTTGATTTTTCACCAAAAATGCGTGCTAAATTAAATAATACTTTAGATCTTATTAATACTCTTGCCTGTAAATATGAAGTTTTTGATCGTTTTGGCCATAATCTAGTAGCATCCCATTACTTAAATAAACTTTATACAGCTAAATTATTTGCTACTATAAACTCATATTTCTATAATCCTTATAAAGAACCTCTCGTAACTCCTAATACTCCTAAAGTTGAATTTGAAGTATATGAATTAATGGTTAGTAATCTTCTTCCTTTTAATTTTTGGGGATCATTACCACAAAAATATATTTTAGCTAAAATTTTTATAAGCAACAAAGCTCTATATGATTATGAAGAAATATTAAAAAACCCTATTATTCTAACTTTAGCAACTCTAGGTGAATCTGTAAGCACTTATTTTTTCGACAACTTTTATATCTCCATAAATGACTATCCTGAATTAAAAACTATTCCGGGTCTTAGTTTTCTAGAATCCATTCCTTTATCAACCCTCTTAAAAGTATCAAAAGAAAAACATAAAGATTTGTATAACCTATATCGCATAACTATAAAAAACCCCCATAAACATGACTATCATATGCCAGAGGGTATAAATAGTATTAATTTAAATGCCGATATAGAAAATGACGGTAAAATTACCGAAGAACTTATGAAACAAGTTCAAAATAAACTATATATTTTCCCAAAATCTCTTATAAGCTATGCTGGCTCAATATTTTCATATATAACAATTGGCTGTAGACTAAATTATGGCTTAAAATACCTTTATTTAAATGAACATAATATACTCAAGGAACTAATAATTCCTAGTACTGTAAAAAGAATAACCAATACCGATAATAGACCTCTTAAAATAGATAATATTGTTTTTGAAAACTACCCAGATTCCCAACTACTTCAAGACGAAGAAGCATTAACCCAGTTAATTAAAATCTTATTTTATTGCAAAGTTGAGGAGAGCTATTTTAACGGCATAGAAACTATTACCAAAGAAAATAAATATAAAGTTAAATATAATATTTTTCCTACTTTTAACTCCTTTTTATTACAGTCCCAACATAAAGCATTAGAATTTTATTTACCTATTTTACAACACCGTTTCTTTTATGAAGAAGCCACTATTGGCAATACAATTCACAAAATAATCCCTATACCCGATAATTACGCCAAAGATATAGTCCTTGAAATTTATAAATCTATTCGAGAACATCTAAAATCATATCAAGAAAACTTTCAAAGAAAATAGTCTAATTTATATAAATAGTATAATATTATCTAAAATGTGTATTTTAAGAATTGACAAATATATAATTTAATATTACAATTGACTAGCAAATAAATTAATACACATTTAAAAAAATTTAACATATAATAATTTGAAATTAGTATAAAGGAGACTAACTAACAATGAAATTAAATGATTTAACGAAAATCGAACTAGAAACCATGAATTATGATGATATTGCTGAAATTATTTTAAATGAAGAAAAGAAGCAAATGAAAATTAATGATTTATGGCGTAAAATTTGCGATGCCTTAGAATTAAGTGAAAAAGAATTTGAAGATAAGATTGGAGATTTTTTTGAACTTTTAACTACAGACAAAAGATTTATTATGTTAGAAGATGGTTCTTGGGATTTAAAAGAACGTCACAATCCTAAAGTTATTATTGATGACGATGAAGAAGACACTACGGAAATTGAAGAAATTGATAATGAAGTCATTGAAGAAGAGAAAGTCGAAGAAAATGAAGATATCTTCTATGATACTGATACCGATGACGATTTACCTGATGATGACCTAGATGACTTTATGGTAATTAATGTTGACGAAGAAGAAGCAAACAGTTAGTGTTTGTTTTTTTAAACTTTTTTGATATAATATTATAAGAAAAGAGGAAATTCTATGATTGAAAGATTAAATGCTATTGAAGAAAAATATAATGAGCTACAAAATAAACTTACAGACCCCGAAATTTTAAGTGATTATAACGCTCTTAAAAACATCAACAAAGAAGCTAGTAGCCTCGAAGAAACTGTAAATAAATATCATGAATACCAAAACATTCAAAAAGATATTGAAGAAGCTAAAACGCTTATGAAAGATGAAGAATTAAAAGATATGGCAGCCTTAGAACTTGAAGAATTAAAAGAAAAATTAGAAACGACCACTAAAGAACTAGAAATATTACTAGTTCCTAAAGACGAAAATGATGGCAAAAATATCATTATGGAAATAAGAGGAGCTGCCGGTGGAGATGAAGCTAATATCTTTGCTGGCGACTTATATCGTATGTATACTTATTATGCTGAAAAAAATGGTTGGAAAATTGAAGAATTACACACTATTGAAGGTACAAGTGGAGGATACTCTCAAGTTGAAATTATGATTAAAGGCGAAGATGTTTATAAAAAACTAAAATATGAAAGTGGATCTCACCGTGTTCAACGAGTACCAACTACTGAAACCCAAGGCAGAGTACACACATCTACTGCCACAGTCTTAGTTATGCCTGAAGTAGAAACTAGTGATATAGAATTAAAAGAAAGTGACATTAAAATGGACGTTTATCACTCCAGTGGTGCTGGTGGTCAATCTGTCAATACATCCAATTCCGCTGTTCGCTTAACCCATATTCCAACTGGCATTGCAGTTACTTGTCAAATAGAACGTAGTCAACTAAAAAATAGAGAAAGAGCTATGACTATGTTAAAAATTAAAATAAATGACGAAAAAAGAAATGCTGAAGAACAAAAACTAGGCGCCACTCGTAAAAGTAAAATAGGCACAGGCGATCGTAGTGAAAAAATAAGAACTTACAATTATCCTCAAAATCGAGTAACTGACCATCGTATTAATTTTTCTATCATGAATCTTGATAAAGTCATGGATGGCGAATTAGAATCAATCATCGAAGCCCTTCAAACTGAAGATTTACGCCTAAAATTAGCTGGAGATAAAATTGAATAACATTGGTAATGCTGATTTAAAGCTTTTAAAAGATCTATATCCCCATAATTATAATGAAATGCTTCAAAAAGTTAAAAATCACTACCCAATTCAATATTTAATTGGCTATGTTGATTTTTATAATATCAAAATAAAAGTAACCGAAGATGTTTTAATACCAAGATTTGAGACTGAACTTCTAGTTGATAAAACTATTAAATTATTAAAAACTAAAAATTATACTAATTTAATTGATATATGCACTGGAAGTGGAGCTATCGCAATAGCTTTAAAAAAGAATTTAAATATTGAAATTATCCGACATTTTTCTTGACAATAAATATTTAAAGTAATATAATTTAGATATAAATGATAATTTTCTAATGTAATTGA
>CAOVIS010000052.1 GCA_948543905.1 uncultured Bacilli bacterium | reverse complement strand
CCTTTGGCTTGAACCTTTATCTTGTTTGGATATTTCTAATTTTCGATAGTTTTCTTTAGTAACTTGAATCATATTATTAAAGTTAATTGCTTTTAATTTCCCACCATCTATTTTAATAAAATCAAGAGTGTTTTTCATTTTTTGATGCTTCAGTTTAGGGCTTGATAATGGTGTAAAATATTCAATTTTATCAACATAAAATAAGACGCCAACAAATGGTCTATTTCTTTTATCTCCTGAATTGTATGGAACTTTATCATCATAATTTCTTAAATAATTACAATATTTATAATCTACTTGGCATTAGTATTCCCCTATCTATGCATTTATCATACTAAAGTATGGTCGTCAAATGTTTTTTAAAATAAAAATGACTAGAGTATGCTTCTAATCATAGCTTTTTTAAGTTTCTTGTTTATGGTCAAAAAAAGTATAATTTTAAGGTTTAGTATTCTTTAGAAGTTTCTTTATTGATTCTTTTTAATGTGATCCCTTCACTAGATTGATTAAATGTTTCAGATAATAAATTGGCGACTAAAGAAGAAGATGAAATTTCCTTACGAGCAGCTTCATAATTAAAGGCTATTTGATTTTCAAGAGTTTTTATTAAACTCTCTATTTCAGAGCTTTTTTTAGCTAATTGTTCTTTAGTAGTATACATAACAGCTAATTTTTTTAGAGCTTCATCATGAGCTAGACTTTTAGTTTTTATTTCCGCTTCTACCCCTTCTAAACTAAAATTATTTTTAACAAAATGGTCCTCAGAAGTATAACGCAAATACTTGTTAATCTCGAAAATGGCACTAAAAAAAGTAGAAATAATGGCATCTGATAGACTATAAAGCAAAACCGCTTCTTTTTCGGCTAAAATATAGATTTTATCAAAATCATAAAAAGATAAAATGTAAAATAAGACTATTAGAAAAATAACTGTACTTAAAATAGAGCCACTTAAAAGGGATTTTTGTTTAGCACTTTTAATTTTGGTCTTATAATTTAAAAGGATATTTTTGATAAATCCTAGTCTTTCTAAATCCTTTTCAAGCATAGTTATTTCTTCTTCTGTTATAGTAATATCATGAGCATTTTCTTCTTGGTTATGATTTATTAATACTAAATCTTTTCTGGTTAAAATAAGACTTTCTATTAATTCTTCTTGAGTTTTATTATCCATTAGTATCTCTCTTTCTAACTCGCGTGATAGATGTTTTGGTAAATTCGCTATTTATTTCGTTTTTAATAGATGGTGTGGTTAAGACTTCAGTGTAAGCTACCTGAACTTCATGTTTGCGACTTTTTAGTCTAGCATAAAGTTTTTTAAGTCTAGATTCGTAATCTTGAAGAATAGATAGCATTTCTAGGGCTTTATCATTTTTCTTCTCAAGGTCGAATTTTTCTAATAAAATTCTAGCTAGTTTATCCTCTATTTCATCAGTATGATTATCTTCTTTAAAATCTCGTAGTTTATTAGTATCTTTAATATAGGAATATATGAATACACTATCAAATAAGATGTTGAAAATTGAAACTACAATAATATCACCAATAATATTTACAGGATTTCCTAATAAATAATGGTCTATTGGAGGAACTGTTAAATATACTATAAATGTTAGAAGAAAATAGTATGGAAGTTTTCTACAATCTTCTTTTAAACGCTTCTCACGTTCTTCTATCTCAGAAAGTATAGCCTCATATTTGCTTTTTTCTTTTTCTAAAATTGCTAATCTAGCATTATTATTTTTAAGAACATCTCTTATAGCTTCTTGCCTGTTCTTATTGATATCTAATTTTTTGGCAGTTTTTATGAGTCTCTTGTTAAAGTTTAATAGAAATTTTTGATAGTTATTCATGAGGCGTTTCCCTTCTGTTTAAAAGACGATTTAAACTCAAATCTGCACAAAACTTATCATCAATTATAGCTTCAACCTCAGGTAAAGCTAAAACAGAATTATATTTATTTTGGGCAATAGCTACCTTTTTTTCTAATTCATTTTTTTGAGCTACTAAAACTTCTTTTTCAGTTAAATAAATTTTAACATTCGCACTTAGTTTTACTATTTCAGCCTTTAACTTAGCTATTTCTTGATCTTTGGTATCGATTAAAATATCTAGAGCTTCTAAAGTATAATGTTTTTTTAAAGATTTTAAGGGAATGCTCTCTTCTAAATAAGCGATAATATCTCTAAGGCCATAAACTATAGAAAAAAGAAAGGTATAAATACCAGATGAAAGTACTTTAAATACTACTATATCCGAAATAAATTCATTTAAAAACATGCAAAAAAGTTGAATTCCTCCTATAGTAAGAATACTGCATCCTACCGTCCATTTTAAAAATCTGAAAAAGTATTTTTTTCGGATTTTTCCTATTAAAGTAGGATATCTTTTAAGTTCTCTTTTAATATTCTTTAATTCAATTAAATCACTTTCATATTCATTTACCATCTTTTTATCACTAGTAAGAGAAATAGAGGCAGCTACTTCATTTTCATAATTATCTTTTAATTTAGTATTTAGATTATTGATTAAAATGCTTAATTCTTTTATTAATGTTAGATATTTATTCATGATGTCCTCCTTTTATTTTTGGAATTAAGGTTCTTGCAAGTGTTTCTTCAACAAAAAACTTAGCATTAGAAATTTCTTCAACTTGAGGAGTCTCTAGAATGCTAGTAATCTTAGCTTCAATTTGTCGTACTTTTTCTTCTAAATCACACAAACAGTTATTTAATTTTTTATTATCATCTTGGCTTTTTTTAATAATGCTTTTTAAATCTTTTATATCTTTTTTTAAGGTAGCAATATTTGCTTTTTTTAAAGAAATTTCTTTTTCTAAACTATCCATGGCGTAAGTGTTTTTTAAATCAAATAAAGGTTTTATTTCCCTATTAAACGATGGTCTTAAAGCTATGTAAGTTATCAAACTCCAAAATAAGTTAAAACATATATTAGCAATGGCTAAAATTTTTAAGCCCTCGAAATTAACCACTACTAAAGGTAACAAAAAAAATAGTAAGATTAAAAAAATATAAATAACATATTTAAAGTATTCTTTAAAATATATTTTGCGATGTTTTTTTTTGATGTTTGCTATTAGAATATCATAATTTTTTAATTTATCTAGTTTTTCTAAAAGAGTATTATATTTTCTCTTTTCTTCTTCTAGTTCAAACTTTTTTTCGGTAAGTTCCTCAGTACTTTTACTTTCAAGATCTGTAGCTTCATTAATTTTCTCTCTAGTTTTCTCAAGTTTTGCTTGTAATTTCTTTATTAATTCTAAATAATTATTCATATAATCTTGCTTCTTTCTGTATATGTGGTCTTTATTATAAACAATTGTTTTAGAAAAATCAAGCTTTTATTTGGTTTCTTTTAGTTCATATAAAGCGTTTATTGCTTCAATAGGAGTCATATGAAGAATATCTAGAGCATCAAGTTTTTCGCGTAATTTATCAGGTTCAGATTTATCAAAATTCATGGCTAATTGGATATTACTATCAGCAATAGATGTTGGCTTGGAATTTTTTTCATAACTTTGTAAAATGATTTCAGCTCTAGTGAGTAAATCTTCAGGCATATTAGCAAGACGGGCAACATGAATACCATAACTTTTATCCGCAGGCCCACTTTTTACTTTATGTAAGAAAGTTATCATGTTTTTTTCTTCATGAGCAGCGACATGTACATTGCAAATATTAGAAAATTCCTTATCAAGACTAGTTAATTCATGATAATGTGTTGAAAACAGAGTTTTACACTTAATATTTTTAGCAACATATTCTAGTATCGCCTGAGCAAGACTCATACCATCAAAAGTCGCTGTTCCTCGTCCTAGCTCGTCAAACAAAATTAAGCTATTAGAAGTAGCATTTAAAAGCGCATTACAAGCTTCTTTCATTTCAACCATAAAAGTTGACTGGCCACTTACTAAATCGTCACTAGCACCAATTCGCGTAAATATTTTATCAATAATAGGTAAAGAGGCGCTTTTTGCTGGAACAAAAGAACCCATTTGTGCTAATATGATAATAACCGCAAGCTCGCGCATATAAGTGGACTTACCACTCATATTAGGACCAGTAATAAGCAAAATATCTGTATTTTCATCCATGATAATATCGTTTGGAACATAGGCTTCTTTTGAAACACACTCGATTACAGGATGACGACCATCAATAATATTTATTTTTTTATCATGATTAATGGAAGGCCGGACAAAATTGTAATCTTCGGCGACAACTGCTAAACTTGCAAGAGCATCTAATTCACTGATAATATCGGCAGTATTTTTAAGAGAGAGTATTTCTTCTTTAATACGAGCTTTGATATCACAAAACAAATTATATTCGAGATCAATTATTTTCTCTTCGGCATTTAATATTAAAGATTCCTTTTCATTTAATTCAGGAGAAATAAATCGTTCCGAATTAGAAAGAGTTTGCCTTCGCTCCCAGCCAAGAGTCTCGCTGACGTTTGTAGCTTGCCCTTTTGATACTTCTATATAATAACCAAAAACGCGATTAAATCCAACTTTTAAATTTTTAATACCGGATTGTTCTTTTATTTTAGCTTCAAACTCTGCAATAAATTCTTTGCCGCCACTTCTAATACTTTTTAGTTCATCAAGTTCTTTACTATAGCCCTCTTTAATAAGATATCCTTCTTTAATGCTAATAGGAGGGTTTTCATATATACTACTTTCTAATAAATCAAAAATAACCGAATGTGTATTAATATCATAACTAAAACCTAAATCGCTTACAATATCTTTAATACTTATGCCAAAATCATTCAGCTCCTCCTTAATACGAGGTAGAACACCTAAAGAATTTTTTATTTGCAATAAATCACGGGCATTTAGGGACCCACATATAACTTTGGCACATAATCGTTCTAAGTCATAGATTTCATATAATAAATCACGAAGTTCATCTTTTAGTAAAAATTCTTCATTTAATTTAGTTATTTTATCCCATCTAGCAGTTATTTCTGGTTCACTTTTAAGGGGGTTCATGAGCCAATTTTTTATTTTTCTGGAACCCATCGCTGTTTTAGATTTATCAAGAAGCCATAAAATAGAATAGGTACGCTCTTTTAATCTTAAAGTTTCTACTAATTCTAGGTTTCTAATCGTGTGAATATCCATTTCTAAATAATCATTTTTATTTACAATTTCAACCTTAATAATATAATAAGTGCCGAATGCCTTTTCGAACTTCAAAATCATTAACACTATTAATTAAAGAGTCATAACCATCAGTTAAATAGACATCACTATAAGATATTTCCATGCCATAATTATTCTTTAAAATTAGCTCTAACTCAGAATCAGTCTTTTTTTCTAAAAGAACTTCCTTAATATTTAAATGCAAAAGTTCATTTATAACTTTTTGAATATTGTGCGTTAAACTAAGACTTTTTAATTCACCAGTTGAGATATCAGCATAAGTAATTATTATCATGTTCTGATAACGATTCAAGATTAACAATCGTACCTTTAGATACAACTTCCACTACTCCCCGTCTGACCATTCCTTTAGTAGATTTAGGATCTTCTAATTGCTCACAGATAGCGACTTTATAACCTTTTTCAATTAACTTTTCAAGATATGGGGTAACACTATGAAATGGGACGCCACACATAGGAATACGCTCTTTTAGACCGGCATTTTTACCAGTTAGGGTAAGCTCAAGCTCGCGACTAGCAGTTATGCCATCTTCAAAAAACAATTCATAAAAATCACCCAACCGAAAAAATAATAATTCATCTGGATAATCTTTTTTTATTTCAACATATTGTTGCATCATGGGACTTAATTCGTCTACATTTACTTCACTCAATTTCATTTTTTAACTCCTACTACAATTAATTATTATAACATTAATTATTTTAATTTTAAACTAAATTTTGGTAATTTTTTAAGTGTTAAGAAAGTCTTATTTGCTTGCATCTAAATTATATATTTGTTAAAATACTAATGGAGGTAGTGATATGAAAGAGGAATGGATTAATTTTAATAAGGGAGATTGGTGTAATGATATTAATGTAAGTGATTTCATTAAATGTAATTATACACCATATGAAGGAGATGAAATTTTTTTAGCAAAGATAACTTCGAAAACTAAAAAAATTAAAGAGACATTTGAAAAACTATATAATGAAGAAAGTAAAAAACATGTTTTAGATATTGACACAGTTAATATGTCGGGAATAAATAGTTTTGAGGCTGGCTATATATGTAGTGATGATGATGTAATTGTAGGGTTGCAAACTGACGCCCCAAAAGGATTGTAAATCCTTATGGGGGAATTAGAATGGTTTATCAAAGTTTAGATGCATATGGCTATAAGTTAGATGAAACTGTCGATAAATATTTTAATGAATTTCGGAAAACTCATAATCAAGGGGTATTTGACGCTTATACTAAAGATATAAAAACAGCTAGACATGTAGGATTACTTACTGGGCTTCCTGATGCTTATGGGAGAGGACGAATTATAGGAGATTATAGGCGAGTTGCTCTTTACGGAATAGATCGTCTAATGGAAGCTAAAAAGACAGAATGGGAAACAAAATTCCAAGGTAAAATGACGGAAGATAATATAAGAATTAGAGAAGAAATTTCAATGCAGTACCGAGCTTTAGCAGAAATTAAAGAAATGGCAGCGAAGTATGGTTTTGATATTAGTAGACCCGCTTGTAATGCAAAAGAAGCGATACAATGGACTTATTTTGGATATTTAGCCGCGATTAAAGAAAATAATGGTGCTGCAATGTCGCTTGGAAGAGTTGATGCTTTTTTTGATATTTATATTGAAAGAGATTTAAAAAATGGCGTCTTAACCGAGAGTGAAGCTCAAGAATTAATTGATAATTTTGTTATTAAATTAAGATGCGTAAGACACTTAAGAACTCCTGATTATGATGAATTATTCTCAGGAGATCCAACGTGGGTTACTTGTTCAATTGGGGGAATTAGTGAGGATAATAAAAATATGGTTACCAAAACTAGTTTTAGACTAGTGCATACTCTTACAAATTTAGAACCTTCACCAGAGCCTAATATTACAATTTTATGGAGTAATAATCTGCCAGAAGCTTGGAAGAAATATGTTGCTAAAATGTCGATTGAAACTGATGCTTTACAATATGAAAGTGATGATTTAATGCGGCCAATATATGGCGATGATTATGCGATTGCTTGTTGCGTTTCAGCGATGCGTATAGGAAAAGATATGCAATTTTTTGGAGCAAGATGCAATTTAGCTAAATCCCTATTATATGCCATAAATGGTGGAATTGATGAAAAAGAAAATATGCTAGTATTTAAAGATATCCCTAAAATATCAGATGAAGTTTTAGATTACGAATCAGTTAAAAAGTCTTATTTTAATGTACTAGATAAAGTTGCTGAAGTCTATAGTAGTGCGATGAATATAATCCACTATATGCATGATAAATATGCTTATGAAGCTGGACAAATGGCCTTACATGGCTTATGGGGTTGCAGGCCTTTCAGTGGCCGCGGATTCTCTTTCAGCAATCAAATATGCCAAAGTAAAACCAATTCGAAATAGTGAAGGTATTGCAACCCACTTTGAAATTGAAGGAGATTTTCCTAAATATGGAAATGATGATGATCGAGTTGATGATATTGCTAAAGAAATACTAGAAAAAATTAGTTCAGCCCTAAAGAGTCATAAAACTTATAGAGATGCTGAGGTTACAAT
>CAOVIS010000051.1 GCA_948543905.1 uncultured Bacilli bacterium | reverse complement strand
AAGAACTTCCTGAAAATCATAATTATTTCTGTCAAATTCATTATTGATTAAACCTAATATATAATCGACTGGTACTTTATAAAAGAATGATATTTTTACTAAAAATTTTAAAGAAATATTAGCATAACCATTTTCCCAACTATTAATAACACTTCTACTTATTCCAATTTTTTCCCCAAGCTCTTCTTGAGTTAATTCTTTTAATTCTCTTAAATATTTAATTCTTTTCTCAATAACTGTTATGTTTTTGCTACAACTATCCATTTTACACCTCACCTAAATTATTGATTTTTTTGTTAAGTATTGCAACAAAATGGTGAGAATATGCAAAAATTGGTGCAAATAATACAAAAGAAATTAAAAAAATATCATAGAAAAAACTATATAAGTTAGATTTAAAAGCCTTAAATTGTGTTTCACTGTAAATGTTCATTCTTTTTCTTGTTAAATCTTATATTTTATAATATAATTTAAATGGTGATTAAAGTGCTAATAGATTTAAATAAATTAAATAATGATAATATTGTAACTCTTGATAGTTCCTTTTTGATTGATTTAAATGTATACAGTAATAAAGATATTTCTGCATTAGAAAATCTTTATGTACAAGGATCTATTAAATATAATGCTAGTGATAATTTAGATTTTAACTTAAATATTACAGGAATTATGTATTTAAAAGATACAATAACTTTAGAGATTATAGAATATCCTTTAAATATAAATATTACTGAAGAATATAGTCTAAACAGCCCAGAATTGCAAGATTATTATAAAAAAGAACAAAATACACTTGATATTATTGGGATTTTGTGGGAAAATATTGTACTGGAAGTACCCATGCGGTTTACCAAAAGTAAAAATGTCACTTTAAAGGGTGATGGTTGGAGTATGGGTGATAATAAAATTAAAGATGATATTGACCCAAGATTAGCTAAATTAACTGAGCTTTTAAGGGAAGGGAAGGAGTGATATTATGGCAGTACCTTTTAGAAGAACAAGTAAGACTAAAAAAAGAATGCGTCGTACTCACTTAAAAAAAGAGGTTGGAGCATTAACTAAATGTCCTAAATGTGGGGAAACATTAAGACCTCATCGTGCATGTACAAAATGTGGTTACTACAAAAATAAAGAAGTAATTAAAATTGAAGCTGAAGAAGAATAGTCTTAGCTTTTTTTATATAATAAAGATGTTTTACATTCTTTTTTGTTTTTGTTATAATTAGTAATAGGGTGAATAAGAATGGCAAAAGAATATGATGCATCATCAATTAAAATATTAGAAGGTCTAGAAGCTGTTCGTAAACGTCCTGGTATGTATATTGGAAGTACTGATAAAAGAGGCCTTCATCATTTAATATGGGAAATTGTTGATAATTCTATTGATGAAATAATAAATGGCTATGGTAATCATATTAAAATTGTTATGCATAAAGACGGTAGTATTACCATCGCTGATAATGGTCGTGGGGTACCAACTGGTATGCATGAAAGTGGTAAATCAACTCCCGAGGTCATTTATACAGTGCTCCATGCTGGAGGTAAATTTGAAACTGGCAATTATAAAGTAAGTGGAGGACTCCATGGTGTTGGTGGTTCGGTTGTTAATGCTTTGTCTAAAAAGATGGACGTTATAATTTATCGTGATGGCGAAATAAATAATATTCGCTTTTGTGATGGTGGGCATGTTGAATCGCCTTTAAAAAAGATTGGAACAACCAATAAAACTGGAACAATAGTAACTTTTCTCCCTGATTATGAAATCTTTAAAAATTGCGCTTTTTCCTATACAACGATTACTGAACGCATGCAAGAAAGTGCATTTCTAATTCCTAATGTTACAATTGAAATTGAAGACGAAGACTCAAAAAAAGCTGCTAAATTCCACTATGAAAATGGCTTAGTTAACTTTGTGGAATTTATTAATGAAGATAAAAATACTCTTCATAATGTTATAAATTTTGCAAGCTCTAAATCTGGAATCGAAGTGGATGTAGCCATGCAATATACTGATACTTATAATGAAAATATTATATCATTTGTTAATAATGTTAAGACTATTGATGGTGGGTCTCATGAAGTAGGATTTAAAACTGGAATTACCAAAGCTTTTAATGATTATGTTAAAACTAACAATATTCTAAAAGGCAAAGATAATACTTTTGATGGCAGTGATGTAAGAGAAGGCTTAAGTGCGGTTATTAACCTTAAAATTCCTGAAGGCATATTGCAATTTGAAGGTCAAACTAAAGGGAAACTTGGTACTCCTGAGGCTAGGAGTGTTACTGAGACTGTAACTTACGAAAATTTAAAATTCTTTTTAGAAGAAAATAAAGAAATTGCTCTAAATATCATTGATAAAGCTAGTCGCAGTAAAATTGCTAGGGAAGCTGCTCGTAAAGCTAGGGAAGAAGCTCGAAATGGTAAAGGAAAAAGCAAAATTGAGAAAAATTTATCTGGAAAATTAGCCCCCGCTACTAGTAAAAATCCTCAATTAAATGAACTTTTTCTAGTCGAAGGAGATTCCGCTGGCGGATCTGCTAAAGGTGGTCGTAACCGAAAATTTCAAGCTATTTTACCCCTAAGAGGCAAAGTAATTAATGCTGAAAAGGCAAGCCTAGGCGATATTTTGAAAAATGAAGAAATTAATACCATAATTCATACTATTGGGGCAGGTTTAGGCAATGATTTTGAGGTTAAAGATTCAAATTATGATAAAGTAATTATCATGACTGATGCTGATGTTGATGGTTCCCATATTCAAATTCTTCTCTTAACATTCTTTTACCGATTCATGCGTCCATTAATTGAAGCAGGCAAACTTTATATTGCTCGCCCACCTCTTTATAAAATTGATTATGGCAAAAAATCATTCTATGCTTATTCTGACGAAGAACGCTTTAGAATAACTGATGAAAATAATGGTAAACCAGATATCTCTCGTAATAAAGGTTTAGGAGAGATGAACGCGGAAGAACTATGGGATACGACTATGAATCCTGATACTAGAAGTTTAATTCGGGTTAATATTTATGATGCCACTCTAGCTGAACGTCGTGTTAATGTTTTAATGGGTGATAAAGTGGAACCAAGAAAAGATTGGATTGAAGAAAATATTGTATTTACAATGGAAGATGATTACCGAGCTTAAAGCTCTTTTCTTTTGTAAAGTTGCCGTAAACTCTCTTGCTTTTTCTTCTCTATTTAACTAAAATAATATTTAAACTTTATTTGGAGGTACATGATGTTTAGATTAAAAATGTTATTATTATTAAAAGGAATAAAAGGGGTAGATAAATATTTAACAAAGAGTGATATTTTACATACACTAAAAGCTTCCCAAGCTCAAGCTTTTTTTGCCACTTATTTAAGTAAAAGTTTTGATATAACTAATAAATCTTGCTTTAATATTTTTAATTATTTAAAAAAACGCAATGTATTTACCGAAAGTCAGCTAGAAGAATTATTACTAAATTCTAATTATTTTAATACCATGCCTTCTTCTTTTGCTTTTTCTTGCGTTAAAGAGTTAAAATTTCTAAACAATTATAAATTAAAAAGATTCACAACTAAATATCTAGAAATGATTAAAGACAAGCGCGAATTAAAAATAATTACTGAAATGTACCCTGAATATAAAGATCTTTATGCTCCTAAAATTTTAGCCTCTAAAGATATTTCTTATATTTTAAGTTTCAAAGATAATTCAAAAATAACTATGAATATTATCGAAAATATGCAAGGAAATTTACCATTTGCCGATTTAAAAAAGTTTATTTTAAATTGTAAAATGGATACTGTCGCAATTTTTAATCTTTTAAATCCTTACTTTGTTACTAATAAAAAAGCTGTTTTAGAGTTTATTTTAGACATTTATAAGAGTTTATACTTATATCGTAATGACATGGACGATAATCTCTTTTTTAAGGTTTTAAACAGTAATCCTAACTTAAGCATAGAAGATAAAGATTATATGGCTAAGCAAGTTTTAGCTATTAAATGGAAAGATACTCATATATCATGGCTTAACAATGTTGATTGTTCTTATAATTTTACATATTTAAATAAATATGTTGAATCAAATTCTTTCAGCATAGATTTTATTTTAAATCTAAAAGTTGAATATTATCGTTATCTAAAAATCGCTCTTTATAATAAAGGAACTAAATTTATGCATGAGTTTTTAAATACCATTTTGGCCAATTTAAATCATTATAATTTTAATTTAATTAACGAAATTATTGCGGATTTATCCAGTAATTTAAGTTCCTTTACTTTAACTAAAACAGATATTTTTAATCTTCTAAACTTGGGCGTTAGTGGTGATATTATAACTAATCTATTTAGATATTATTATTTTAGTGAATCTGAAAAACTGGAAATATATCATATTTTTAGAAGTCAAAATCGTGATGATTTAATTATTACTTGGGGCTCTTTCTTATTCAACAGTTTTAATTTATCTAATGAAAAAAATAATAGTTTAAAACATTTAGCTTAAGGTGTTAAAATGATAGATATTGAACATAAAACTCTTAAGTATCTCGAAAACAACTTAGATCATTTAGAAGCTCTAAAAGATAAAACAAAAATAAAAGAAGAAATATTCTTAGAACCGAGCCATATTTCTAAATGGGATAGTAACGAAAGATTATTTTTATATATTAAAATTATGCAAGAAATACTAGCTCAAAATAAATTAATAGAAGTAAATAAAGCATTACGAGTGTGTCTATTTTTAGTAAATGAAGAAAAAGATCATGATTTAGGTATGTTTTATGCTATTATTTTAGGATTTTATGATTTCTTTAAGAAAATATATACTATTTATTTTCTAGATAAACTAAAATATATGCTTACCACTTCTAGTGAATATCTCCCTCCTAAAACTAATAGTTATTATGAAGAAATTAATTTTGGTCTTAAATATATTCAATTAAGATTAAATTCTTTAGCAACTAACGAATATGATATCGATATTTATAATATTAAAAAATTTTATCTTGATTTTTTCACGACTTTTTTAGAAAATCAAGAAAATCGTACTCAATACTATAATTTAAAATATGTTTTAAAACGTCAAATAAGAGAAAAAAATGATTATCTAATAAGTGAACTTCTAAATGTGATGGATAGAGAAATAAAGATTTCTAAAAGCCATGTAAGAACTAAAAAGCCAAAAAAAGATGATAATCAAATATCATGGTTTTAATTATAATAAACGCCTAAAAGTGTAAAGTATAGTTTCTTTATACTTTCTTTTATGTTAAAATATATTAAGGTGAGTAATATGCAAGATATTATAAAGAAAATAGAAGATTATGCTTTAGAAGAAATCATGGGTTTAAGATTTGGAGCCTATGCCAAAGAAATAATCCAAGATCGTGCTATACCTGATGTTCGTGATGGCTTAAAACCAGTTCAAAGGCGTATTTTATTTGCTATGTATAAAGCCGGGTACACTTATGATAAAAAATATGTTAAATGTGCTGCAACTGTTGGGGATGTTTTAGGCAAATATCATCCACATGGTGATTCTAGTGTATATGATGCTATGGTGAGAATGAGCCAATGGTGGAAACAAAATGCAATATTAATAGATATGAAAGGTAATAATGGTTCTATGGATGGAGACTCTGCCGCAGCTTATCGTTATACTGAAGCGCGTCTTGCCAAGATAAGTAATGAACTTTTAAATGATCTAGATAAAAATACTGTCAAATTTGCTCCTAACTTTGATGATCGATTATTAGAACCGACTGTTTTGCCAGCTAAATTTCCAAATCTTTTAGTTAATGGTACTATGGGTATCAGTGCCGGATACGCGACCAATATTCCTCCTCATAATTTAGGTGAAATAATTGATGCAACTATCAAGAGAATTGATTCTCCCAACTGTTATTTAGATACTATTTTAGAAATTGTAAAAGGTCCAGACTTTCCAACTGGGGGCATTGCCTGTGGCATCGCTGGCATTAAAGATGCTTTTAAAACGGGAAAAGGAAGAGTTATAGTCAAATCCAAATATGAAATAGTAAAAGAAAAAGGTAAAGTAAAAATTGTCATTAGTGAAATTCCTTATGATGTTAATAAAGCCATGCTCGTAAATAGAATTGATGGTATAAGAATTGATAAAAAAATTGAAGGTATTGCCGAAGTTCGTGATGAATCTGATCGTGAAGGTTTAAGAATTGCGATTGATTTAAAAGCTGGTGCTAATGCTGATTTAATTCTAAATTATTTATTTAAAAATACTGATTTACAAATATCTTACAATTATAATATGGTCGCTATCGTAAATCGGGTTCCCAAAACTTTAGGCATCCTAGAAATACTAGATGCTTATATAGCCCACCAAAGAGAAGTTATTTTAGAACGAACTAAATTTGATCTTTTAAAAAATGAAAAAGAAATGCACATTGTTGAAGGTCTAATTAAATGTATCTCAATTTTAGATGAAGTAATTAAAGTAATTAGAGCTAGTAAAAATAAAGGTGATGCTAAAAATAATTTAGTTAAAGAATTTGATTTTACCATGGAGCAATCAGAAGCTATAGTTACCTTACAACTATACCGCTTAACTAATACTGATATTTTAGAACTTGAAGAAAAAATGGAAAGATTAAAAAAATTAATTGAAGGTCTAAAAGCTATTTTAAATGATGAAGAAGTATTAAAGTATGTTATGAAAAAAGAGTTAAAACTTATTAAGAAAGAATATGCTACTCCTCGTAAAACAAAAATAGAAGAAGTTATTACCGAAATAAAACTTGATAAAGAAGCAATGATTCCTAAAGAAAATGTTGTAGTTGTAGTTACAAACGAAGGTTATGTAAAAAGAGTTAGCAGTAAGAGTTATAAAGCAAGCAATGAAGATACCACTCTAAAACCAGGGGACTTTATTACTGGCCTTTATGAATGCACAACTCTAGATACTATTTTGATATTTACTAATTTAGGTAATTATTTATATATTCCAGTTTATAAAATACCTGATGCTAAATGGAAAGAACTAGGAAAACATGTTAGTAATATTATTATGCTAAATGCGAATGAAAAAATTGTAACTTCTCTAATTTATGAAAAAGATATTAATTTAGTTTTAGCTACCAAAAAAGGTATGATAAAAAGAACTTTAAGTAATGATTATGAAGTTCAAAGATGTAATAAACCAATAAATGCAATGAAACTAAAAGATGATGATTATTTAATAAATGTTACCAAAGATTTAGGAAGTATTGTCCTTGTAACTGAAAATGCTTATTATTTAAATTATAAATCTGAAGAAATACCAGTTGTTGGAGCCAAAGCAAGTGGTGTTAAAGGTATTAGTTTAAAAGACGATAACTTAGTAAGTCTAATAAGTTATAATAATCATGAATATATTACGGTATTTACTGATAATAAAACTGCAAAAAGAGTTAAAATAACTGACCTAGAAACTCATTCACGAGCTAAAAAAGGCAGTTTAATTCTCAAGAAAACCAAAACTGTAACTTACAAAGTTTTAAATGCTTTTGCTTCCTCTTCAAGAGATTTAGTCTTAACGAAAGCTGATAGTGAAATTAATACCCTAAAAAATAGTGATATTCCCATATTTGAATTAGCATCAACTGGTTCTAATATTAGCAAATATAAACTAGATACAGCATCACTTGTCGCAATTATCGAAAAAACTACTAATGAACAGCCAAAAAAAGAAGAGATAATTCAAGAAGAAAAGAAAGAACCAGTCGCTTTATCTATGGACGATTTTATCGACGACTTTAAAATCTAAGTACTATTAAAATAGTGCTTATTTTTCATAATTCCTTTAAAATCAAATATATCTTAGA
>CAOVIS010000050.1:7357-7889 GCA_948543905.1 uncultured Bacilli bacterium | reverse complement strand
ATTATTAAATGAAGAAATTACTTCTTTAATAATTGAAAATGACATTTTTAAAGGTGTAAAACTAAAAAATAAAATCGTTGAAGTTGCCTGTTTATTTACCTATATTGGTTTTGTTCCTAATACTGACTTTTTAAAAAATACTAATATTAAAATGCAAGATAACTACATCATTGTTGATAAAAATAATATGACTAATATTAGTGGTGTATATGCTAGTGGAGATGTTATTAAAAAAGATATATACCAATTAATAAACGCATCGAGTGAAGGAGCTATTGCAGCTATAAATATTGCAAATAATATGAAAAACTAATCCAAATCATCAGGATTAGTTTTATTTTCATCATCTTTATTATTATCACTAGGCAAAATAATATCTAGAGGATTATCAGGAATATCTGTGTTTTCATCATCATTATCGTCTATAGGTGGCTCTGGAGTTGGAATATCAATTGTTGAATCATTAATATAAACTACAAGTTCCTCTACGCTATTTACAAGTACACCTCTATTAATACTTTGATTAGCAACA
>CAOVIS010000050.1:705-7347 GCA_948543905.1 uncultured Bacilli bacterium | reverse complement strand
TTGCATTATAATTAACATCACTACTATCTACAAATTCACTTCTAAAACTAATATTATTGTTATTTGCCCATTCTTCTGCTTGCTTAACAGTTCCACCCACAAAGTTAGGAACAACCTCTAATACTCCACCGCTTCTAAGACCTCGTCCAATAACCTTTGATGTATATTCTTCATTAGCATCAAAACTAAAAGTTTTAACCATCTCTTTTTTCTCCAAACCCAAATTAATTCTCATAGCCTTCTTTATCGCTTCCATTGAATCATTATGGTAAGTAATCGCTGAGGTAAAAGGGCCATTATTGCTTATTCGAACATTTAAATTTGAATATTCCATATAAGTTTTTTGAATTTTAATAAAATCTCCATCATTAAATGATTTTGAAATCATTTCTTTTAAAACATCATAGAAAGATAATATTTGTTTAGTACTCATATTTGTAGCAAGATTATTAGTGACTGCATTAAGTAAATCTTCAATTTTATTAATATTAGATGGACTAGCAAGTTTTCTAGCCATGGCTTCTATTATTTGTTGTTGATGTTTATTTCTATCTATATCACTATATAAATAAGCATGTCTACATCTAGCATAAGCAAGAGCCTGTTCTCCATTTAAAGTTTGCATACCTGGGTCGATACATATTAGATTATCGCCAAATCTTCTTAAGGAATCTTGTTCACAAATTTTTCCATTATAAGTTTGTTTATAAGCCCAATAAGTAGGACCTTCAACATCTACGTCTACTCCCCCTAAAGCCTCAACTAAATCAACAACACCTTTGAAATTTATCTTCAAATAATAATCAATCTTAATATCAGTCAAATTTTCTATTGTACTTATAACACAACTTGTTCCATAAGCTGCACTAGAATTGATTTTTGCATATCTATTATTATTACAAGCAATAGGTACATAAGTATCTCGTGGTATTGAAAACATAGTTGCATTTAAAGTTTTAGGATTAAAAGTAATAAGCATTAGTGTATCTCCGTTAAATGAAGCATTAGCATCTATTCCTTCACCTTCAGAATCCACACCCATAAGAAGAATTGTAAAAGGCTCAGTTAAATTTTTATTAGTACCTATATTTATATCTTGATTTTCCATTTTCTTACTATAAGTATAAATTGCACTAGTATTTTTAAGCTCCGTAAATCCCTCTTCACTCCCAAATATTGCCATATAATTAGGAGTTAAAAATATTCCATCAATCTCTTTATGAAGTAAATCATAAATCATCTCATAATAGCTTGAATAATTAACAACTTCGCATTCTAATTTCTTATCCTTAATTAATTCTTTAGCTAAAATATGACCTTCGATATCATCACTGCTATTAATCATACCAAGCTTACTGTTATTATCAATTTTATTACCATTTAAAACAACTAAATTAGAAGTATAAGTAACATATTCGCTTTCCTGTAAATTTCCAATACCTTTGTATAATACACCAATATAATAATTGGCAAAACTAAATATTACCGCAAAAATTATTGTAAGTGAAGTAGTAATGGCAATAGTTACATGTTTCTTTAAAATTAAATTAATTAAATTCCACAAAAAATAAGCAATTAACCATATTCCAAAAAATATAATGACAATAAATCTAATAATTGTTTCAATTCCACTTAAACTAAGTAAATTTTTAACTAAAATCCCATAAGCTATTGCAAAAACTATAAAAGTTATTAAATATATCAAAAGAAAAACTTTATTACATTTTTTAAGCTTGTTTATAAGTATTTTCATATCTCAACCCTATCTTCATTATTACTAACCTATATTATATAATATATTCTCTATACTTGCAACCAATTTTAATTATATAATCTTTACAAAATATTTACTTGCAATAATCATCAATTCTTGAGAAGTTTCATCAAATGTTATATAATTATTATGAACAAACTAAGGAGGATAAGTATGAAGAAAAATGTCTTTAAACTATTTTTAATCTTTATATTTGTCTTTTTTTGTCTAAATCTAAGTGTTTTTGCTCAAAATAATTATATTGTAACTTTAGATTCTGTTAATATAAGAAAAGGACCAGGTACCAATTATAGTAAAATTATCTTAAGCAATGTAGGAGTAACTTATAATTTAAAGAAAAGTGATGTTGTTGCGGATGAACAAAAAAATGGTAGTTGTAATGATGGCTGGTATGAAATAGATTATAATGGTGAGGCTGCTTATATATGTAGTGAATATGTAAAACTTGTTAGAGCTGAATCCGATGGAACTCCTAAAAATGCCTGTGAAATTGAGATGCAAAAAGAGGGATTTCCTTCTAGTTATTGGGCAGACTTATGTTCCTTAAAAGAAAAACATCCAACATGGACTTTTAAAGCATTACAAACTAATTTAGAGTGGAGTACTGCTGTAGATAAAGAAAGTAGTTGTGGTACTAGTAAAATTGCGACTAATAATACATCTTATATTGACTACACTTGTAAAGCTGATGAAGGATCATTTAAAGCTGCTTCCAAAACAGCTGTAGCATTTTATATGGATCCCCGAAATTTTTTAGATGAACAACATATATTTCAATTTGAATATCTAAAATATGAATCTACTTTGGCTAATTCATATACAGCTGCTATAGATAAAATTTTAAACACTACAGCATTTTATAAATATCATACAGAAAAAGGTGTAAAATTTGCTGAATTAACTAATTCTGCAGGTAAAGAAAAGGACATAAACCCTATTTCGCTTGCCGCTCGCATGTATCAGGAATTAGGAACAGGAACAACACTTTATAATTTATACAGTGGAGTATATAATGATCGAAATGGTATATATTATGGTTACTATAACTTCTATAATATTGGCGTTGGAAGTTCTTGTGTAAACGATATAGTAGGTTGTGGCCTAGGACGTGCTAAATCATCTGGATGGAATACACCATATAATGCTATAAAAGGTGGAGCAAGTCTTTTATCGAATAATTATTTAGCCCAAGGTCAATTCACTCCTTATCTTCAAAAGTTTAATGTTAAACCTAATAATCCCACGAGTCTTTATTTAAATCAGTATATGACTAATATTGTTGCTCCAGCTAGTGAAGCAACGACAACCTATCAAAGCTATTTAAAAATGGGATTAGTTGAAAGTCCGTTTGCTTTCTATATTCCCGTGTATTTAAATATGAGTGCTACCATTAATAATAGTGGAAGTGGCGCTACCGGAGATAATGGTTCAAGTTCTTCTCCAAGTACTTCCTCAATTCCTTCAATTATCTCTTTAGCTGGCTTAAAACTAACTAATAACTATATTACAGGAATTAATACAAATACTGAGATATCAACGATCAAAGCTAATCTAGAGAGTATCGCTGGCAAAGGGAACATTTCAATTACTAATTTAAATAATGCTACAGCAACCTCTGGCCTAATTGGAACAGGCTTTAAAATAACCATTAAAAATAGTACCGAAACTAAAACTTATGAAGTAGTAATTAAAGGAGACACTAGTGGTGATGGCAAAATAGATCCCCTAGATTTACTTCAAATTCGTAAAAGTATCTTAGGGTCTTATAAATTCGAGAATGCCAGTATAAAAGCTGGAGATACCAATGGTGATGGTAAAATAGATCCCCTAGATTTATTACAAGTTCAAAAACAAATAATTGGAAGTTTCACAATTAACCAATAAAAGAAAGGAAAAAAATGAAAAAATTAAAATTAATAATAATATCACTTATAGCTCTTTTAATCATGCCTAATGTAGCAAATGCTGCTAATGGAAGTATTAGTGTTTCAGGGCCAAATACTGTAGTACAAGGGAATACTGCTACCTACACTGTTACTTTGTCAAGTGGAACTAATATCGGAAGTTGGCAAATGGCTTTAAACTACGATAACTCCTATCTAAAACTCACTAATAGTAGTGCTGAAGAGGGTGGAACTATGATGGTAAATTCATCTGCTGGCGGTACTAAAAAAGTAACTTATACTTTCACCTTTAAAACATTAAGAAGTGGCACAACCCGCGTATCAGTAAGTTCTTATCTTGCTTATGCCTATGATGACATGAGTCTTATGAACTTATCATCTTCAAATAAACAAACAAGAATTATGACAGAACAAGAATTACAAGCCTCTTATAGTAAAAATAATAATTTAAAAAACTTAGCGGTAGAGGGATTCGAATTAGATAAAGATTTTAATAAAGATATTGTAGAATATAAAGTTGATGTTCCAACCGGAACTAAAGAAATTAAAGTAAGCGCTACCCCTGAAGATAATCGATCTAGTATAAATGGATCAGGAGCTCTTGCTGTAACTGAAGGAATAAATAATTTTGAAATAGTTGTAACAGCCCAAAATGGTGACCAAAAAACTTACAAATTAACGGTAAATGTTGAAGATTTAAATCCTATATCAGCCCTTGTTAATGGTCAAAATTATGTTGTTATAAAAAATAAGGAATTACTAAAAATACCCGAAACCTTTTTAGAAACAACAGTTACTATAAATGAAAATGAAATACCTGCCTTTGTTAATCATAATGCTAATATTACTCTAGTTGGATTAAAAGATTTAAATGGCAATGTTGGTTTATTTATCTATAATAATGGCTCATATTCCAGTTTTGATGAAATGAATTTAAAAAATTATTTACTAATACCAGTTTCTTTTGATAAAGAATTAGACTTAATAAAAACAACAGTTAATATAAATAATAAAACATATGATGCTTATAAATACAGTGAAAAAAGTGCCTTTGTTATTATTAATGCCAAAAGTTTAGAAGATGGAAAAACAAACCTTTATCTATATGATTCAAAAAATAAAACTGCCATACTATACGATGATACATACATAAAAGAAAGCACTGAGACAATAAAAAACTATAGTTATATAATACTTGCTTTTGCAGGTGCCTTAGTTTTAATGCTAATATTAATTTTTATTCTTCTCCATAGTCTTCATAAAAAACAAAAGAAAATCAATAAATTTTTACAAAAGCAAGAAGCTAAAATAGAAGCGACAAGAAAATTAAATGATGTTGTAAATGAAGTTAAAAAAATAACGGTCAAAGAGCAAAAAGCTTCTTCAAAAGCCAAAACCACTGAGGCCGAAAATATAGAACAACCAAAAAAATCCAAAAAAGAATTAAAAAAAGAGCAAAAAGCTGAAAAGAAAGCTAAACTTACTGAACAAGAAAAAAATAAAACACCAAAAGAAACAGAAGAAATCAAAGTAAAAGAAATTCAAACTTCCAACCCTAATGATGAAATAAAAAAGGTTTTATCGGATGATGAAGAAGTCTATGATTTATTTGACGATGAAAAAAAGAAAAAGAAGAAGAAAAAATAAAGAGAGTTTTAAGCTATGAAACATCACAATAAAAAATGCCTAATAATTATCTGCCTAGCTATTCTTGCTTTAGTAGGCTCCAACATATTATGGTATAAAATGTATAAACATGAAAGTGCTAAACTTAAAAATTCCATTATTCCTTCTTTATCTAATGACTATTATAGTAGTCAATTAACCTTAACTAATAATTCTTCTAACCAAACTTTAGAATTACCTAATTTAAAAACAACTAAAGAAAGTATTCTTAACCAAAATTTTTATCTTGATCGTAATGCTAAACTTTATGAGGTTCCTCTAATTTTACAAAATCCTAAATATCCCAATGGTTGTGAAGCTGCCTCTGCTGTTATGCTACTAAATTATTATGGAATTAGTATTACATTAGATGAATTTATTAATCTCCTACCAAAATCATTAGTGTACGAAAAAAATGGAGTTAGATATGGACCAAATCCTGCCAAGTATTATGCTGGAGATCCCTCAAACTATAGCTATGGTTGGGGCTGTTTTGATACTGTTATTGCGAGTACCATTAATAAAATATTGGAGTCTAATAATTCATATTTAAAATCTAATTCATCTGATACTAAAACTAGTTTAGATATTCTAGCTTATCATAGTCCTTGTCTTATATGGACAACTATAAATTACAATATAGCCTCTGATATTTATACTTGGTCAAGTTATGATAAAAAAGAAACCTATACTTATCCTAAAGACGAACATGTCGTAGTTTTAACTGGCTATGACAATGACTACTATTACATTAATGATCCTCTAAAAGAAAATAAAAATATCAAAATACCCAAATCTATTCTTGAAAATAGTTTTGATTCTCTCGGCAGACAATATGTCCTTATAAATCTCAAATAAAAAAAGAAGAAAGACTCAAAATCTTCTTCTTTTTTTGATATAATGAATATAAAGGAGCTAGATAAAATGGAATTAAGTGATATTAAAGGTGTCGGGCCTAAAATGCTAGAAAATTTGCGTAGTCTAAACATAAATAATGTTGAAGATTTATTAACATATTATCCTTATCGTTATGATATTTTTGAACCCATAAATTTAAATGAAGATTATACTGGTAATCGCATTGCAATAAATGTTAATATTGAAACAACTCCTACAGTAGCTTTTATTAGAAAAAATTTTAACAAATTACAGTTTCGCTGTAATCACAATAATAAAACGATGTATGCAACTATATTTAATAGAGCTTTTTTAAAAAGCCAATTGGGTGTTGGTACTGGGGTTACAGTTATTGGAAAGTTTGATAAGGGTAAGAATGTTATTACAGCTAGTGATATAAAG
>CAOVIS010000050.1:0-695 GCA_948543905.1 uncultured Bacilli bacterium | reverse complement strand
CCTAATATCAAGCTAGGAAATATTATCACTTTAATTGGTAAATATGATTCTAAAAAAAATACTTTTATATGTGATGATATTAAAATAAATCCTTTAACTAAAAAAGAAATAATTCCTATATATCATACTAATAAAAACATCAAAAATGGGGATTTAATAAAAATAATAAATAATGCCTTAAATGATAGTGTTAGTCTCTATAATTATATTCCAACATCTCTAATAGATAAATATAATTTTGTAAGTAAAAAAAGAGCTTTTAGAATGATTCATAATCCTCATGATTATGAGGAAATAAAAAAGGTTTCTATATTTTTTAAATATGAAGAACTATTTTTATTTATGTTTAAAATAAATTATATGAAAAAAGATAATTCAGAAATTTTTAAAGAAGAAAAACAATTTAGTGATAACGATATAAATAATTTTATTAAAACTCTTCCTTTTACTTTAACAAATAGTCAAAATGAAGCTTTAGCACTAATTTTAACTGATATGAAAAGTAATCATAAAATGAATAGACTTGTTTTAGGTGATGTCGGATGTGGTAAAACTATTATTAGTTTTATTGCTATGTATGCAAGTGTTTTATCAGGATACCAAAGTGTTTTAATGGCCCCTACTGAGGTTTTAGCTCGCCAGCACTTTGTAAGTGCCAAAAACTATTTTAAATCTTTAAATCTTAATATTGCTCT
>CAOVIS010000049.1 GCA_948543905.1 uncultured Bacilli bacterium | reverse complement strand
TTTAAATAATATTAAAGATACAACTGGTAAAACCATGGAAAAATGGGTTAAGAATTTTAATACAGAATATAAGGATGTTAAAGATTTAGATAAAGCATATGAAAAAGTAACTGGAGCTTTAGGAAAAATATTTAAGTATTATAAAGGTTCTAAATATATGCTTGAAGAAGATAAATATGATACTTATATTGATGAGTTAGAAGATTTATATGAGTCTAAAAAATATTATTTAAATGGTAAATCTTATCAAGAAAAAAATGAAGAATATAGTGCTTATTATAATTATCAAAAAGTTATAGAGGCTGATTCATATTATAGAGCAGCACAAAATTTTATTGAAGGATACATTGCTGATGAGTTAAATAATTTAAAAAATGAAGTTGAATCTTTAGTTAATGAGACACAGAATAACCAAGAACAATTAGAAAGTTATATTAAGCAAATTGATTATTTAGATGATCATAAAACGGTTAACAATATTAATTTGGGGGCGACTGATACTTATAAAAATCTTTATAATAATGCAGTAAGTAAAGTTTTAGAAAAAACTAAAGCTGAGATTACAGAATTAGAAAAAGATTTAGATTATGGTAAAATTATTAAAATAATAGATGAATCTATAGAAGCATTGTATAATGTTAGTGATAGTAGTGAATATAAAGAATTATCTGAATTAAAAGAAACTTATAAAGATAAAATGCCTGATAAGTTAACTGATAAATATGTAGTAGATTATGATTATGGAGCATATGGTTCTAGTTATAGTAAAACAATTAATGGAAAATCTTATAGTAGTTATTTATCATTTAGCTTTGATGGTAAAACTCTTGCCCGTACTTATCGGTTAAATGGAGATTATAAGAGATTTAAAACAACAATTGTTAGAGGGGAAAATTGGGATAAGGCTTTTAAAGGAACAATTGTTATATATGGAGATGGTAAAGAGTTATATCGTTCTTCAGAAATAACTAAATCAAATGAGTTAAAGCCTAATATTGATTTAGATGTAACAGGTATTGATGATTTAAAGTTTGAGTTTGTAACTACTAGTGAACCTAGTGATTGGACAGATTTTTATATTTATTTAGTTGAGCCATATTTATATAAATAGGTTAGAAGGAGCGTGAAAAAAATGGCTGAAGAAAAAAAGACAACAACAAGAAAAAAAGCAACAGAAGAAGTTCAAGTAGAAAAAAGATTTTGTACAAATTGTGGTAAAGAGTTAAATGCTGGAGAAAAATGTGATTGTAAAGAAGAGGAAGTATCAATTAGTGTAGATACTGAGGCTTTAGCAAAACTTGGAAAAGGATTTTTAGGAACATTAATTAATATGTTTAAGAAACCATTTAGAACAGTTAATGCTAATGTGGCTAAAAAGGATATTGCAAGTAGCATGATTATGTTAGTTGTAGTAGCATTATCATTTGGTATTTTAATGATGTGTGGAGTAAATGCTCTTGATGAATTATTAATGGGATTATTATCAGCACTTGATGTTGATGGAATTCAAGTTATGATTTATATGATGATTGCATACTTTATTTTAGCTTTTATTCCTATTACAGTAAGTTTTGTAATTGCAAAAGTTACTAAAAATGAAAGTTTTAGTTATAAGAGTGCAATAAGTTTGTATGCGACTAGTATGGCACCATCTATAATAACTAATATAGTTGTTAGTTTACTATTTGCAATTGAACTTGGTACATTAGGTTTAATTGTAATGGTTATAGCTGCTTTATTATGTTTCTTCCATTATATTATTGGATTCTTAAATGTAAATACATTTGAAGATAATCAAAAAGCTTATATTTTAACAATTTTTATGACAGCGTGGATGGCTATATATTGGATTTTAAATATATTACTTGCCAACGTTGATTAAAAAAATACAAAATCTATAGTAGGAAATTCCTACTTTTTTCTTTTGTTTTAAAAAGTAATTGCTAAAATAATATATAAATGATAAAATTAAATTGGCAAAAAAAGGC
Organism: uncultured Bacilli bacterium; assembly: GCA_948543905.1. Next base: position 5,991 of record CAOVIS010000049.1, on the reverse strand, counting down.
GATGATAAAATAAATGAAAATATTCGGTTTATTATTAACATTTTTGGCAGGAATATTTTTCCTCATTGGTGGAGTTATTTCTTTGAAATTTAAGAACAAAGAATTGTTTAACCGATTTAGTTTAGCTTTGGCATTGATTATAATGGTTGCTTTAATAATTAGCGATTTAGTTCCTGAGGCATTAGAATTATTAGAAGATGTTAGTTTGTTAAAAAAAGTTGTAATAATTGGTTTATTTGTTTTTTTGGGATTTGGAGTATTAGCAATTTTGGATAAATTTATTCCTGATCATCATCATGAACATCATGATAATGAAAAAAATATTGAAGAACATTTGAGCCATAATAGTCATGTAGGGTTGCTTACAATTATAAGTTTAATTTTACATAACATGATTGAAGGATTAGCTATAATGGGTATAGCTAGTAAAAATATAAATGTAGGGATATTTTTATCTTTGTCAGTTGCTCTTCACAATATTCCTCTTGGAGCTCATATTTTTAGTGAAGTTAATTATCAAAAACATAAATTTCTTTTTTTAGCTTTAGTGTTATCTAGTTTATTAGGTGGATTAATATTTTTGATTTTTGGGACACTTAGTGAGATAAGTTTAGCGATAATTACGCTTATTACTTTAGGGATGATTTTGTATATTGCGTTGATGGAATTGTTACCAGAAGTAATTAGTAATATTCGCTATAATGAAACTATTTGGGGTATAATGTTTGGACTAGTTGTTTTAATTTTATTATTATTTATTTAAGGAAGTGAATTGGATGTGAAAAAAGTTTTAGTAACAGGAGCGGCTGGTATTATTGGAAGAAAAGTTATTGGTTATTTGCTTAGTGAAGGTAAGTATGAAATAACTGCGCTTGACCTTAGAAATAAGAGTAGTCAAAAAGTTTTGAAGAAATATCGTCGCAGAATAAATATTATTTATGGTGATATGCTTGATAATGTGCTTATTGATGCTCTAGTAAAGGATCAAGATTATATTATTCATTTAGCTGGTGTAATGCCTCCAATTGCAGATATCAGAAAAAATTTAGCAGATAAAATTGAGTATACAGGGACTGAAAATATTATTAAAGCAATAAATTTTTACAATGCAAAATGTCATTTATTTTATGCATCTTCTACAACTGTTTATGGTAGAGGAGATTCGGCTCAAGTTAAGAGTAAAAATATTCTTAGTTCTCTTGATTATTATAGTAATATGAAACTTAAAACTGAAGAACTAATTCAAGAAAAGCTTAAAAATTATACAATTATTAGAGTACCTTTAGTACTTAGTAATCCTAAAGATAAAAAGCTTATGTATAATGTCCGAAAAAATGCACAAGTAGAAGCTATAACAGATAATGATGTGGCTTATTTATTTGTTAGTGCCTTAGAAAAAATTAGTAAAATTAATAGAAAAATATTTAATGCTGGTGGGGGAGACGCTATGCGAGGTAGATATGGTGATATTTTAAGGGAAATATTAAAAGTTTATGGTCTTAGTTTCAGATATTTAAATACTTTGTTATTTGTTGATAAAAATTATTATACCCATTATTATGTTGATAGTGATATTTTAAATGATATTTTGGAATATCGCAGTGAATCTTTATCTTCTTATTATATGCGCCTTAAAAGAGAAATACATGGAAGATTTTTGGCTAGAATTTTAGCTAAGCCATTTATATTGTTTTTAAGAGGTAAAAATAAATGATAGGTTTAGCATTAGAAGGTGGCGGAGTAAGAGGTTCTTATCAGGCTGGAGTTTATATGGCAATGTATGAGGCTGGAATTAAGCCGGATGCTGTGTGTGGATCTTCGATTGGAGCTTTAAATGGAGTAGTAATTGCTAGTGGTAAAGGAGAGATTTTACCATCGCTTTGGCGTAGCCTTAGTATGGGACATGTTTTTGGTTTTTCGGATGCTTTTATAGAAGCTGTAATAAGAAAAAAATTAGGATTAAAATTATTTAAAACATCATTTGTTAGTTTTTTAAAAATACTTAGTAATAAGGGAATTAGTTTAGAGGGATTAAAAGAAGTTATAGATAAGTATTTGGATGTTGATGAATTATTTAGTAGTGATATTGATTTTGGTTTATGTACAGTTAGGCTTCATGATTTAAAACCTCTTTATATTTGGAAGAAAGATATGAATCCGGATAAAATAAAAGATTATGTTTTAGCAAGTTCTTTTTTGCCGATTTTTAAAATGGAAAAACTAATAGATGATCATTATTATTTAGATGGGGGATTTTATGATATTGGACCAGTAAATATGCTATTAAATCGAGGTTGTGATAAAATATTTTTAGTAAAAGTACATGGAATTGGTTTTACAAGAAAATATGATAAAAATGCTAACGTTATTGTTATTGAGCCTAAAAGAAGTCTTGGGGGAGTAATGGATTTAGATTCAAAGAGAATTGAAGAAAATATTCATATGGGGTATTTTGATACAATTAGAGTTCTTTATAATTATGATGGTGAGAAATATGTGTTTAAAAGAAAAAGTGATAAATATTATAAGTTTTTGAATAGAAAAGTTCCTAAAAAATTATTAATTAGAGCAAAAAATTTTTTGGGGACTAATGATTATAAGATACAACAATTAGAGCTATAGAATATATGATGGAAGCTCTTAATATAAATTATTATGATATTTATAGTTTAAGAAAAATTTTAAAAAAACTTCAAAAAGAATATAAAAGAAACTTTTTTTTGAAGCAATATGTTAAAAAATTAAAATATTTTTGGTAACTATAACTAGACTAAAATTTGGTCTAGTGTTATAATTTATGGGAAATTTATCTAAGGAGGAATTATTATGGGAAGAGCTTATGAAGTTAGAAAGGCTAGTATTCAAAAAACGGGAGCGATTAAAGCAAAGACATATTCAACTTTTGCTAAAGAAATATACTTGGCAGCTAAGAAGGGAACACCAGAAATTGAATCTAATGTTATTTTAAAAAGAGTGGTAGAAAAAGCTAAAAAGTCACAGGTTCCAAGTGATATTATAAATAGAGCAATAGAGAAAGCTAAAGGAGTAGGTGGAGAGGATTATCATGAAGTAATTTATGAAGGATTTGGTCCAGGACAATCTACGCTTATTATTAAAACTTTAACTGATAATGTAAATCGAACTGTAGGAATGGTTAGAGCTGCTTTTAATAAAGTAAATAAGAGTTTAGGTGTTACGAATAGTGTAGCCTATAATTATGATTATTTAGCTATTTTAGTATTTAAAACAAATAAGGAAGAAGAGATTTTTGAAGCTTTAATTGATGCAGGAATAGAACCTGTAGAATTTGAGGCGTTAGATGGGGAACTTACTATAAGTGTACATCCTAATGATATAAATGGTACTAAAGATATTCTTGAGATGGTTGTTCCAAATATAGAATATGAAGTTGATGAAGTAGGAATGTATGCTAAAAATATGGTAGATTTAAATGGTGAAGATTTAGAAATTTTTGATAAGCTTTATAAATTACTTGATGAAATTGAGGATGTAACGGAGATTTATCATAATGTTAAAGGAAGGAATTAGTTTCTTCTTTTTAATATAATAAGAAAGTTATACTTAGAAAATAATTTTATAAAATTGTGAAATTATGTTTGATATGCATACATTCTTTTGGCATAATTAGATTATGATTCAGGGGATGATGTTAATTGAAAAGAAATAGAGCTTATAAATTTAAAAAAGTAATAAATAACAATTAGTACGGTGGCGACCATCGGAATTTAAGTCTGGGGAGTGGTAGCTTATGAGCTCTATGAAGCAGAAAAAACTAACTGTGAGGTTAGTTAGTGAAAAATTTGTTTTTCATATTTGTTCTTTTAGTAAATTATTTGTAAAATTGGTATTTAAAGTATTTCCTAAAGTAAATAAATCATTTATAATAAATGTAAATAGACCTTGGAAAGAGGGGTTATTTATGAAGAAGTTTATACCGTATTTGATAATTAGTTTTTTTATTGTGATAATTTCATTTGGATTAATAGTGATATTTACAGGTGAAGAAGGAAGAGATAGTAAGATTTTAAAAGAGCCAACAGATAATATAAAACTTATAAGTACGTCTTATAATAATAATGTGATTATTGAAAAGTATTTACTTGTTTTAAATGATAAAGAGATGGATATTGAAGTTAAGTTTAATTATGAGGTAAATAATAATGTAGGAGTTATTAAGGGTTATATTAATAATAATCAAGTATATTCTTTAGAAAAGAAAGTTACGGCAAGTAATAGAGATAAAATATTTAATACATCATTCATTGAAGAAGCTTTTAATACAAGTAATTTTAAATTAATTGAAGGCAGCGATAAGAATTATTTAGCTGTTATTACTAATAATAATGCTTTATATTATAATAAAGATGTTGATTATTTATATATATTTACTGAGAATTTAGACTTAATTAATAATGGAATATATTCATCGGCTGGGTGTGTGGCTAAAGGGATGACTATTCAATCAGGAATAACTGAGTATAGTTTAGAAAATAATGCGATGCCATGGTATGATGATGCTTTTGGGGCTTGTTTAAATGAGGAAAATTGTCATGTTAGTGTAAGAGTTAAAGATAGTAATATTTATTATTTAATGCCTGTAAAGATTTACAATGAAAATAGAGAAAAGTACGAAAATTTTTTAGAAGAACGCTTGTATAAAATAAAAGATAATAAGTTAGAATATAAAGTTTTAAAAAGATATAAAGTTGCTAGTAGTAGTGGAATTTATTGTGAAGATTAATTATAAGGGTGATAGTATGAAAATATGTGATGGAAATACAGCTTGTAGTGATATTGCTTATTTTTTTAGTGAAGTAGCGGCGATTTATCCAATAACGCCTTCTTCACCAATGGCTTCAAATGTTGATAGTAAGCGATATAAAAAAACAAATTTATTTGATGTGCCAGTTAGTTTAGTAGAAATGCAAAGTGAGGCTGGAGCTAGTGGGGCTTTGCATGGTGCTTTAATAAGTGGAAGTTTAGCTACTACTTTTACGGCTTCGCAGGGATTGCTTTTAATGATACCTAATATGTATAAAATAGCTGGAGAGATGTTTCCTGGAGTCATTCATGTTGCTTCTAGGAGTATTGCAACTAATGCTTTATCAATATTTGGAGACCATAGTGATATATACGCAACTCGCGCTACTGGTTTTGCGATGCTTGCCTCTAGTAATGTTAGTGATGCTCAGAATTTGGCCGCGGTAGCGCATTTAGCAGCAATTAAAAGTCATATTCCTTTTTTACATTTTTTTGATGGGTTTAGGACAAGTCATGAGATAAGTTCGATTAAAGAATTAGATTTAGAAAAATTGAAAGAGTTTATTCCTTGGAAAGAAATTGATGATTTTAAAAAGAAAGCTTTAAATATTGATTGTGGATTTCAAAGAGGAATGGCCATGAATGAAGATATTTTCTTTCAAACGCAAGAAGCTCGTAATAAATTTTATGAAAAAATACCCAATATTGTAAATGATTATATGAAGGTAATTAACAAGATTATGGGGACAACTTATAAACCATTTGAGTTTTATGGAGATAGTAATGCTGAGAATATAATTGTTGCCATGGGAAGTGTAAGTGATACCATTAAATTAGTAGTAGATAAAGAAAATAAAAATGGTAATAAAGTAGGACTTATAAATGTGCATTTATATCGACCATTTAGTGTAAAGTATTTATTAGAGGTTATGCCTAAAAGTGTTAGAAATATTGCAGTACTTGATAGAACTAAAGAAGCAGGATCTAGTGGTGAGCCTTTATATTTAGATATAGTAAATGCTCTTAAAGATACAAATATTAAAATAGTTGGCGGAAGATATGGACTTTCGAGTAAAAATACTACGCCTGCAGATATTAAAAGTGTTTTTAAAATGTTAGAAAATGAATTAAAAAATAATTTTACTATTGGAATTGTAGATGATGTTACAAATACTAGTTTACCAAAAGAAGATTATTATATTGATTTAG
>CAOVIS010000048.1 GCA_948543905.1 uncultured Bacilli bacterium | reverse complement strand
CATTACTTGTTGTATTACTTGTGCTTGGTTCTCTATCATTACAAAAGCCTGCATTTAAATCAATTTTATCTGCATAGTTTTTTAAATTATCATTATACCAAGTATCTAATTTAGTTAGTACAGTTGAATTTAGAGCTATTCCATGAAGCCTAGATCTTTCGAATTTAAATCCTACATATGCATTATCATTATCATTAATATTAAATTTGCTTATTCCAATCGAAGTGGTTTCTCTAGTTGCATCTCCATCATATATCATTCTTATACTTCCATCGCCGTTAATTCTTATAACTTTCCAGCATAACCCTGCAAACTTCACATGATTATTTGTTACTGCTCCTCTCCAATAATATGTATCACCATCATCATCTTGAGCTTTATATACTCCCTCATCTGTTGTTGCTATTGTAGTAAAACTTTGACTTCTATTTCTTATCGTTAAATTTGCAAGTATAGCTTCTCCTCCTGATAATAAGTGTTTTAAATCAAAATATATATAGCATTTATCATTTTTATTTAAGTTAGCTATTACATGTTCTCCTGTTTCCTTGGTATATAATCTTATTCCAGTGCTATGAGTATTAGGGTCTGCTGTATAACAATAACTTTTTTCTTCATTTATAACATATCCTGCTGAAGGCATTTTATCAATCTCAATGTCACCATCTCCATCATTTTTATACATGGCTATAATCTTAAAATCATAAGTTTTATAATTAATTGTACCACTTGCTAAATCTATAGATTGTACATTTTTATATTTTGCTTTACTGGTTATTAAGACTAAAGTTATTAAAACCGCTACTGTTATAATTGAACTTGTTACTATAATTTTCTTCTTATTATTAATTTTCTCTAATTTAATATTTCCTCACTCCTTAAGTATATTTATAAGCTCCCCGAGTATATTAGAAATTTCTAGCTTATATTTAAATTATATTATTTGAAACACTATTCGTCAAGAAAAATGTACCTATTTTGAGTAAAGAATTTAAAAACTATTATATAAATGAGAGAATAAATTTGAAATAGGTGAAATATATGCATTATAAGTTAAAATTAAAAGAATTACGATTAGAAAAAAATTTATCACAAAGAGAAATTGCTAATATAATAGGAATAGCCCAACAAACCTATAATCATTACGAAGTTGGTGAAAATATAATTCCTTTAAAACATTTAAATAGTTTAGCCAATTATTTTGATGTATCAATTGATTATATCTTGGGATTAACTGAAATAAGAAAATATCAAAATTCTATTAAAGAAATAGACATGATAAAGTCAGGCAATATTTTGAAGGACTTTCGTAGAAGCAATAAGTTGACCCAAACTAAGCTAGCTAGTATATTAAATACTTTTCATACTGTTGTAGTTGATTATGAACATGGTAAAAACTTAATTGCTACTCCCTTTTTATATACTATTTGCAAAAAATATGGTGTAAGTGCCGATTATCTTTTAGGAAAAATAGATGGCCCTAAAAATCTTTAACAAAATTTAAAATTAAAATATTTACCTTGACCAAATTGTAAGTCGTAAATATAATGAAAGTAAATTAAGATTTTGTAAGTGCTTAAAGTTTATCTGTGAAAATAACAGTTAAACAAAAAATGGTAGACTATTTACCATTTTTTTAAATATTACTTACCTCACTACGTTTGTATTCTTCACATGTAGCATCTAAATCTTTAATAAAGTTATTTATTTCTTCTTCACTTGTAAGGCGAGCACCACTAGCATATTTATGACCGCCACCGTGATATTTAGAGGCAACTGTATTAATTACAGGCCCGTGGGAGCGAATACTTACTTTATAACTTTTATTTTTATTATCTTCCGTTATAAATGTCCAAACACTAACTTCTCGGATGAAATTAAAATTATTAATTAAATTAGAAGGTGTTGCTAAATCAACATTATATTTTTTTATTATGTCATAAGGAATTACAATATATCCTAAACCTTGATCAGTGACTTTCAAATTACTGGCTATATAGCCTTGAAATCTTACTTCATCTAAATTGCGATCATATAAATAATTATATAAAGGAATAAAATCGGTTTTACTCTTAGTTAAAAGTTCGTAAACTATTTTAAAAGTTTTGCTACTAGTATAAGATAGTAAAAAGCGATCACTATCCGAAATAATGCCAAGATATAAATTACCTGCAATTTTCGTATCTAGTTTTAGTGGTGTTTTAAGAATTAATTCTGCGACCATTTGACAAGTAGAGCAAGAAGTATTATCAGTCCAATCAACAGGTCCTTTTATATCTTCTGCTGGATGATGGTCAATCTTCATTATTTCTTTATATTCTAAATTATCAATTCCATCAACTCTTATAAGATTTGGAACATCTAACACAATTAATAAACAATCTTTTAATTTCTCTGGTTCTATTTTATCTAAGATACCATAATATTTAAATTTAGAAACCCCTACTCCCACTGCATACACTTCTTTATCAGGGAATGTTAGTCTAATAGAATCTCTTAAGGCTACTTGACTTGCTATGGCATCCGGGTCTGGTCCTATATGTCTTGCTAAAACTATTTGGTTATATTCTTTTATTTTGCGATATATTTTTTTAGTTATGTTGTTATTAATTTTAAACACCTACTTTATTAATTCATATGTTTCTTTAGCAATCATTAATTCCTCATTAGTTGGAATAACGTAAACTTGAACTTTAGAATTAGCACTAGAAATTAATCCACTATTCTCTTCTAGGTAGCCTGCAATTTGATTATTTTTTTCTTCATCAATATATATACCCAAGCAAGCTAATTTAGAGATAATATCTCTTCTAAACTCTCGAGCATTTTCGCCTACTCCAGCAGTGAATACTAAAGCATCAACTTTGCCTTCTAATTTGACATAATACTTGGCAATATAATCTATTATTTTATTATTATAAATATTGCTCGCTACTAAAGAGTTATGTTCTCCATTTCTAATAGCTTCTTCAATATCCCGGTGATCACTATATTTTTCACTAATACCCAAAAGACCACTTTTTTTATTTAAAATTGTATCAACTTCATTTAAACTTAAACATGATTCACTCATATAGTATGGAATTATAGAATAATCAATGTCGCCACTTCTGGTACCCATAGCAATACCTGCATTAGGTGTAAAGCCCATTGATGTATCAATACTCTCACCATTTTTTATACAACAAATAGATGCGCCACTTCCAATATGACAACTAATAATATTTATGTCTTTTTGGCCCATTATATCTTGCATTACCTTAGTTATGTATTTATGACTAGTACCATGAAAGCCATATTTACGAATTTTATATTTAGTATACCATTCTAGAGGAACAGGATATAAGAATTCTTCCTCTTTCATTGTTTGATGAAAAGCAGTATCAAAAACTCCTACCATTGGAATATCTGGTAATGCTTCTTTAAAAGCTTTAACTCCTAAAATATTAGCTGGATTATGTAGGGGTGCCAAACTAGATAAATCACTTACTGTTTTAATTACTTCGTCATCAATTAAGATACTAGAATTATATTTATCACCACCATGAACTAGACGGTGACCAATTCCATCTATTTCACTTAAAGATTTAATAATTTTATTAGCTAATAGTTCTTCAATTAGTAACTCTATAGCAACCTTATGATCTTTCATTTCAGCTTCTTTCTTGATTTTAGAGCCATTTATCTTTAAACTATATATGCCTCCGTTAAGTCCTATTTTTTCAAAATTCCCACTTATTAACACTTTTTCTTCTGGTAAACTTATTAAATTAAATTTTAATGAAGAAGAACCTGCATTTACTGTTAAAATTTTCACAATATCACTCCTTATATTTTCATTATACAAAAAAAAAGCCAAATTTACCATCTTTTTTGGCTATTTTAGCATTTATTCATAATTATTCTGTAAGTTTCTCCCAACTTGCAACTAGAACCATATTTTTATGGATAGGATTTTCAAAATTAAATTTGTTATTTAGAAAGTACCATCCTTGAAATATATAACCATCTTTTAAAGGCTTAGGAATATTTTTTAGAATTTCACCTTCTGATACTTTAATAGGTAAAATTAATTCATCATTTAAAGAATCAAATTCTATAGTATAAGTTTTTTCTTCTTTTTTAGACCATTTAGCAGTCAATACTAAATCAGATGTAATTTCTTTATTAAAAATATAGGGCGTATCAAATACATACCAACCCGCAAAGGTAAAACCTTCTTTTGTAGGCTCATCAGGAGCTTTTAGAATTTCGCCTTCTTGTAATTTTAAATTTTCTAATTTAGAACCACCACTTGTATTGAAAGCGACAGTATAAGTTTCTTTGTGAAAAAGAAAGTAGCTAACTCCTAGAGCACTACTTATAATAATTAAAACTCCTAATATTTTTAATAATTTCATAATACCACCTAGTTATAGTATAAAATAAAATAGTTAATTTATACTTAAACTACGCTTTCAACTTTTAAAAGAGTTATATCATTTACAATACTAGTATCCGAAATTGATATTTCTTTAGTTAAATCTGTTGATAAATATTTAAAGGCATTATCAGGAAAAACAGTTACTACATTTGGTTTGTTTTCCATTACACTAGCAAGGAAATTTGCTCCACTGGATATACCTACAGCAAGGCCTAATTTAGAAGCTAGAAGTTTACTCATAGCTAGAGCATCATTATCACTTATTGTAACAATTTTATCAATAATATTTTTGTCAACAATAGAAGGGATAAAATCATCCCCTATACCTTCGATTTTATGACTTGTAAGTTTACCACCGCTAAGCAAAGCCATTGTATCAGGTTCAAGAGCAATAACTTTTATATCAGAATTATATTCTTTTAGGCATTTGCCAACACCAATTAAAGTTCCTCCTGTTCCGATACCACTTACGAATGCTGAGGCTTGGGGTACGTAATTTAAAATTTCTTTACCAGTTGTTTCATAGTGAGCTAAAACATTATCGTAATTATCAAATTGATTAGGTCTAAAACCATTTATTTCTAAAGCAAGTTTATCAGCGAGTTCAATAGCTTTTTTAAATCCTCCTTCTTCTTTACTAACTAAATGAATTTGTGCTCCATATAATTCGAGGATTTTACGTCTTTCAATGCTTACCCAATCAGGCAAGAAAATATGAACAGGATGATTATATCTTGCACCTAAGGCAGCAAAAGCGATACCAGTGTTACCACTTGTTGCTTCGATTATTGCCATCCCTTCTTTTAATGCACCTGAGGCTTTAGCTTTATTAATGATATAAGCTGCGACACGATCTTTGATACTTCCTGAATAATTATAATATTCTAGCTTAGTATAAATACTATTTTCAATACCTTTATATTTATAGGTTATTTTAACCATGGGTGTATTTCCAATTAATTTATCTTGCATATTTCATGACTCCTTACTTTTTATTTTATGCTAATAATTTAATAGAGCAACTATTAAATTATTTATTCATTATAAAGCTTTTTAGGATATTTGCCAAGACTATATTTGATTTTTATAGCGAACTTTTAAGTGGGGATTTTCTAAAGGTCTTAATTGATACCATAATTCTTCTTTTCTTTCTAACTCAAATAAATCAAGGCGGCCACTTAATAATTTTTCATAATCAGCACTACTATAACTCATAGTAAAAGAAAAATCCCCGGTTCGTTCATAAAAAAGGCCATTACGAAAAGATAATAAAAAACTATCCATATAAGATTTCATTACTTCCTCGGTGCATTTGATATATCCTTTTTGTAAAATTGTCTTTAAAACTTTTTTTCTTAATTCATCATACATCATAAAAATTCCCGGTGCACATAAAGGTATTAAGGGTACCCCTAAAACATTTAAATTACATCTTTTTTGAAGAGTAAATTGACTAATAGTGGGATCAACTAAATAAGCTTCTTCATTAAAATATAATAAAGTTAAGTGATGATTGCCACCATAGTTAAAGCCCCAGTTGTAATTAAAAGCTGGATTAATCATGATGTTACGGAAGTCGATATTTAAATCTAGAGCTAAAGTATTAATAAAGCGGATGGCTTCCTTGCACTCTCCTTGTAAGTCATAGTCTTCAAATTTTAAAGCGTCACGATTATTAAAAGATACCTTATCATATAAATAATTTCTAGTTTTAAAGATAATATAATCTAAAACTTCTTCGGGATTGTCTAGATTATGAGGCTTGGGTATAGTTTTAGAAAAATCATAGGGTGGCACGGTAATTATACTTTCACTAGGTAGAAGACTATCGAAGGCTATTAATTCAGATGATAAATAGCGAAAACTAAAAGGTAAATTCTTTCTGTGATAATATTTGTCAGCTAGGGTTTTTAGGTTCGTATATAATTCGTCCGCTGCTACTTTTTGACCATATTTAATATTACTATAACAGGCCTTTTTATATTGGTCAAATGCAGATTTGCACTTTCTTAAAAATTCTCTTTCTTGGCTTTCTTTATTCATGTTAATTCCTCTTTTTAGAGAATATTTTAGCATAAAATGGAAAATATTGCAAAAATTATATAAAACTATAAATCTAAACTTTTTTGTCTAAGAGAAATTCTTCTAGCCAATTATTAAAATGCCTTCTTCAGTATACCATTTTAAAATATTATCTTTAACTACAATTATTTTTTTGAAATTATCATTTATATTCAACAATGGTCTTTCTTCTTGAAGAGTTTTGTCTATTGTTTCAAGATTTAAAGCTACCTGAATATAATATCTTTTATAAGACTGATTACAAACAAAGTCTACTTCAGAGTGTTTTCTTTTATTATTTTCTCTTACTTCAAAAACTCCAGTTTGTCTAAAGTTAAGTTAGTATTACGAAGGCCTATATCGGAGAAATAATATTTCGATGGTGTAGAAATGTATTTTTTTCTTTTAATATCTTTATAATGTTTTTTTGTTTTCCACTGAAAATTTATCTTCACCCAAGATTTTTAACGTTTCAGTGAAAACGAAATTTATTTTCTACTTACATTTAAGACCAGACCAATACTAAGCATAGAGACTAATAAAGAAGAACCACCATAAGAGAAGAAAGGAAGCGTTACACCAGTTACCGGAATTAGACCTACAACTACAGCAAGATTTAGTGATGCTTGAATAAATATACCAAATGCAAGTCCAAAGACTAAATATTTTTTAAATAAACTTGAGGTTTGTAAAGCAATTTTTAACATACGATAAAAGATGAAAAAGAAGAAACCACAGACAATGAGAACACCTAAAAATCCAAATTCTTCACTAATTATAGAAAAAATAAAATCTGTTTGAGGTTCAGGTAAATAAAAATGCTTTTGCCGAGATTTTAAAAAACCTTGACCTAAAAGGCCACCTGGCCCTATCGCATAAAGACTTTGAATTATTTGATATCCTGCACCTAAAGGATCACTCCAAGGGTTTAAAAAAGATATAATACGAGCTATACGATATGGAGCAGCTATAATAAGTAATACAATTCCCACTAAACCAATAATCCCAAGACTTACAAAAAAAGAGATTTTAAGTCCAGAAATAAAAATTAAACAAATTATTGTTAAAGCCATAACCATTGCCGTTCCAAAATCTGGTTCTAACATAATAAGCAAAAAGAAAACACCGATTACTAAAAATATAGGAAATGCTCCTTTTTTAACATCATGCATGTTTCTTTTATTGCGTTCCAAATATTTAGCAGTAAAAATTATAAGACCGATTTTGGCAAATTCGCTCGGTTGAATTCCAAGGCCACCAATGCCAAACCAACTTCTAGAGCCGTTTCTTACACTTCCAATTCCAGGGATTAAAACAAGAATCAAAAGTAAGAAACATATTCCTAGAATTAGATTAGCTTTTTTCTTTAAAAATTCAAGATTTAGTTTAGAAGCAATAAGCATAACAGCAATGCCTACTATAAAAAAAAGACTTTCTTGTTTAACATATTTTAAGGCGTCATGAAATTTATATTCTGCCCAAATATAACTAGCTGAATAAATCATAATAATTCCAAAAATACTAATAATTATTATGGCTAAAAACAAAGGTAGGTCGAATTTTTTTTTGTGCATAAATTCCTCACCTACCTTAAATTTATTATAAATAATCTTTTTTAGAACATATTTTAAAGCCAAACACCATAAGTTATTGCTGCCATGGCTAAAATTAAGCCCG
>CAOVIS010000047.1 GCA_948543905.1 uncultured Bacilli bacterium | reverse complement strand
AAAAAACCTCTGCTTGCTAATATTAATATTAGAAATGGAGTGCTGTAAAGTTGAAATCAACTGGAGTAGTAAGAAGAATAGATGAATTAGGAAGAATTGTAATACCAAAAGAAATAAGAAGAAATTTAGGTATTCGTGATGGAGAAAATGTCGAAATATTTACTGATTCAGATAGTATTATTTTAAAAAAATATTATCGTTTGCAAGAATCAAGTGAATTAGCCACAAATTTATGCAATATTGTAAATAGCTTATTTAACTATAAAATTATTATTACTGATCGCGAAAAAGTAATAGCTACTACTACAAATAAAGATTTATTGAATAAAAAAATAACTGAAGATTATATGAACATAATTGAAGGCCGCGAAATAGTTGAACGCGAAAACTACAAATTTATATTAGATGATATTGAATTAAACGGTAATTTTCTTTATGTTCCTATTATATCTTTAAATGATAGTATAGGCCTTATAATTATTTATAATGAAACAAAATTAACTAATGAATTAGATATAGCAAAACTCCTATCTGGCATCATCTCAACTAAATTAGACATTTAATCTTATTGACTTTTCCCCTGCTTATGTAATATAATAATATTAATAAATGTTGAAGGAATGAGTATATATTACTTTATTTAAAGAAAGTTCGTGGTTGATGCAAACGAATATAAAGTAATATAGAAGATGACTCTGGAGTTTAATCGTCGCCTCGCGTTAAGAGTAAAGTTGCATGAAAAAATCATGAATTAAGGTGGTACCGCGCTATTCTAGCGTCCTTAGTTTATGGTTTTTATTTGTTTTAGAAAGGAAATGTTTATGGCAATAAAAAGAATTATATTTGATTTAGATAATACTTTAATTCCTTGGGAAGATGAATATTTAAATGGTATAAAATCTGTTTGTAAAAAGTTTAATTTAGATTATGATTATCATGCTATAAATGATGTTATTGATACCAGCTTTGAAAACGAATATTTATGTTATAGTATTGAAAATTTCCAAACCTATATAAAAAATCAGTTAAATCTAGAGTTATCTAAGGAATTTATTACTTCATGGTTAGATAGTGTTGGAAATATGAGTAAAGAAAATCCAGAAGCAAATGAAATATTAGCTTATTTGAAACCTAAATATGACCTAGTAGTCTTAACTAATTGGTTTGCTGAGGGACAAGAAAAAAGAATGGAGCACGCCCGAATGCGGCACTTCTTTACTAAAGTTTATGGTGGCGATACTTTTGTGAAACCATCCAAGGAAGCTTTTAAGGCTGCTATCGGAGATTATAAGCCAGAGGAATGCCTAATGGTTGGTGATTCTTATGAAATAGATTACAAAGGAGCTATAGATGCTGGTTTAAATGCCATTCTTTTATCCAATAAAGAACCACTACCTAATGTAAATACAATTAAAAGCTTAAAAGAATTAAAAAACATATTATAGAAAAGAGTGAAAATGATGAATAAAAAATATTATATAACAACCCCAATTTATTATCCAAGTGCTGATTTTCATATTGGGCACTGTTACACAACTATTATTGCTGATGCTATAGCTCGTTACAAAAGACTTACAGGCTATGATGTTTATTTCCAAACAGGAACTGATGAACATGGTGAAAAAATCGAAAAAAAAGCTAAAGAAGCAGGTGTAACTCCTAAGGCTTATGTTGATAAAATAATAGAAAATGCCAAAGATTTATGGTCTTCTCTAAACATATCTTATGACAAATTTATGCGAACTACTGATGATTACCATGAATTATGTGTCCAAAAAATATTCAAAAAACTTTATGATCAAGGAGATATCTATAAAGGAGAATATAAAGGTTTATATTGCATACCATGTGAATCATTTTGGACTGAATCTCAAGCTGTAGACAACAAATGTCCTGATTGTGGTCGTGAAGTAAAAATGGTTAGTGAAGAAGCCTATTTCTTTAAATTATCTAAATATCAAGATGCTCTAGTTAAATATTATGATGAAAATCCTGAATTTATTGAGCCAATTACTCGTAAAAATGAAATGCTAAATAACTTTATTAAACCAGGTCTTGAAGATTTATGTGTATCAAGAACATCTTTTAAATGGGGAATACCAGTTGATTTTGATTCCGATCATGTAGTTTATGTTTGGGTAGATGCCTTAAGTAACTACATTACCACTTTAGGGTATTTAACTGATAATGATAAATTAATGCAAAAATATTGGCCTGCTGATTTACACATAGTAGGTAAAGAGATTGTAAGATTTCACACTATTATTTGGCCTTGTTTACTTCTAGCCTTAGGTCTCCCCTTACCTCATAAAGTATTTGGACATGGTTGGCTTATTATTGATGGCGGTAAAATTTCTAAAAGTCTTGGAAACTATAAAGATCCTCGTGAATATATCAATGCCTATGGTGTAGATGCTGTAAGATATTATGCTCTTCGCGAAGTACCATTTGGCCATGATGGCAATTTTTCAGAAGAAGCTTTAATTACTCGCACAAATACTGATTTAGCAAATAACCTAGGCAATCTTGTTAATCGAACTATTAGTATGTATCATAAATATTTTGCTGGAATAACTATTAATAATCACATATCTGAACCTTTAGACGATAATTTAATATCAAATGTAATATCTTTAAAAGACAAAGTAGAACAAGATATGAATAATCTTAAAGTAAATGAAGCTATTGAAAGTATTATGGAAGTTCTAAGAGCATGCAATAAATACATTGATGATACAACACCATGGATTTTAGCTAAAGATGACACAAAAAAAGATCGTTTATCTACAGTCTTATATAATATTCTAGAATCAGTTCGCATTTGTAGTGTCTTACTATCTCCATTTATTCCTGATACTTCAGCTAAAATATTTGACGAATTAAATACTAAAGCTACATCTTATGATTCCATATCAAAGTTTGGTAATCTAGAAGAAAATAATCAATTAAAAGACCCTATTATTTTATTTAATAGGATTGATACTAAATAGAGCTATTAACTATTACGTTAGTAGTTTTTAAATGTTATAACAAATGTACTAAACCTAAAATAAACAAAATAATAACACCAATAATATTAGCGTATACTCCCATAATTTTATTAGCAAATCTTCCCATAATAATTCCTGTAAAAGTAAATAAAAAACTACATATAGCAAATATTGTCATTCCTAAATACACATTACTTGTTATTGCTTTAAGTCCAATCCCTACTGAAAAGCTATCTAAACTAACTCCCACTGCAAATATCATCATTCCGATAATAGATAAATCAAATTTTTCTTCTTCATGCTTCAATATATCTATAAACATTTGAACAGCAATAAGCATAAGAATTATTCCTAATAAAATATCAGCATTTATTTCTAAAAATTTGCTTAACTCAGTGCCTAATAACATTCCAATAAAAGGCATAATAAAATGCATAATCCCTACAATTAACGCAAGTTTTAAAGCCTTTTTATTATCATGGCTCCACATTCCTATACCAAGTGATAAAGAGAATGTATCCATACTAAGAGCAATTCCGACTATTATTAAGCTTAAAATTTCCATATTGCCTCCTAAAAAATTATATTTAAGAAACCAGAAATTAGAACATTTTAAGTAATTTTTTTACATATAATTTATATTCGACTTCACTAGTATTTTCTGTTTTTTCATCAAGTAAACATAAAGGAGGAAATAAAACACACCAAAAATTATCGCCCATCCCCTCGCCTAATGTTATTACTAATGATTCATAATTTCCAGCTTTATATAAAACTCCTTTATAATTTTTAGTTGGAAAATAATTATATCCATAATCAATTTTATATTTAACATTATATCTATTTAGAATTTCTTCTATTTTATTCATATTATTATTAATCATATCTTTTGCTTCATCTTTATTATTTATAGTTCCAATAAAATTATAAATATCTTTCTCTACATTATTTTTTATTTCTTTTTTTAACATTTGGTCCTCAAAACTATTACTATTTGCTATTACTCTAAATCTAATCGCATTACTAGGTATTAAAATATCTGCTTCTTTTTTAGTTAAAATAAATAGCAAACTAATTCCAAACAATATAATTATTACTTTTTTCACTAATATCACCTAAATATATTAAGTTTATATTTACATTTTTTATTCAAGTTATAATTAAAATTATAAAAAGATTGACAAATAACTTCCATTTAGGATATATTATAGGAGGTAATTTTATTAAATTATGCACCAAAAAAAATAATAATCATAAAAAATAGTATAAGTGCCTAACTTATATTAATTCTGTAAGGGTGTGTTAAAATGAAACAGATGATAATAAAAGGTAATAATACATTATCAGGAAATATAAATATTGGAGGAGCTAAAAATAGTGTAGTAGCTTTAATACCTGCCGCTGTTCTAGCAGATACTCCCTCTAAAATTAATAATGTTCCTGATATTTCTGATCGTGATGCTTTAATAGATATATTAAACATAATTAATTGTGAAACAAGATTAGATTCTAATACTTTAACTATCGATCCCACTAAAATACAAAATACTTTAATTAGTGAAAAATATTCTAATCGTTTACGTGCTTCTTATTACTTCATGGGTGCTCTGTTAGGACGTTATAAATATGTTGAAATTTATATTCCTGGTGGTTGTAATATTGGCACTAGACCTATAGATATGCATTTAGAAGGATTTAAAGCTTTAGGAGCAAATGTTACAATTGAAGGAAATAAATATATATTAAGTGCTGAAAAACTAACTGGCACTGATATAAATCTCCGCTTTAAAAGTGTGGGAGCTACCATTAATATCATGTTAGCAAGTGTTTTAGCCGAAGGTAAAACTGTAATTCATAATGCTGCCAGTGAAATTGAAATTGTTAATATTGGTGAATACCTAAATAAAATGGGAGCAAATATTACAGGTATAGGTACTGATACTATAACTATAAATGGTGTAAATAATTTACATGGCGCTGAAATTTCCGTTATTCCTGACCGTATTGAAGCTGGAACTTATCTTATTTTAGGAGCTCTTTGTGGACATAATTTAAACATTAATAATATAATTCCAAAACATTTAGAATCATTAACTTCCAAATTAATTGAAATGGGTGTAGATTTGAAAATAAATACAACAAGTATTATAGTAAACAAAACTCCTGATATAAAAGCAACCAATATTAAAACTCTAGTATATCCTGGTTTTCCAACAGATATAGGGCAACCTATGAGTGTTTTATTAACACAAAGTATAGGTACATCTATATTTGAAGAAACTATTTGGGAAAATCGCATGGGCCATGTTCCTTATCTGAATAAAATGGGCGCAGATATCACCGTAAATGGTACAACTAGTTTAATTAAAGGCCCTACAAAGCTAAAAGGCTGTGAAGTAATAGCTACTGACTTAAGAGGAGGCGCAGCTTTAGTAATCGCGGGACTTATTGCTGAAGGTACTACTATAATTACTGATGTTGAACATATCTTAAGAGGATATGAAAAAATTGAAGAAAAACTATTAAGTGTTGGTGCTAAAATAAAACTTATTTCAATATAGTATAGTGTACTATATTTTTTTTGAGGTAAAATATGAAAAAGAAACTTTTAATTATAACCATTTTAGGTACAATACTATCAATAGCCATTTATTTTTATACTAAAAGTGATGAAATAACTATTACAGCTTTAGGTGATGGCCTAGCCCTTGGGATGACTCCTTATAATATTGAAGGCTATAGTTTTAATGATTATTTAAGTGCTGATTATAAAGCAAATCATCAGTTACGCAACTATTTAAGCGAATTTGCTAGTCTTAATAAAACTATCAAAGAATTAACGTATGAAATAAAAGACAACAAAGAAATAATTATCAAAAATGAAAAATATGAAATTCAACGAGCCATTAATGAAGCAAATATTTTAACTATTGCCATTGGTATGGATGAATTAGCAAATAAAAAAATAACTAAACAAGTAATAAAAGATTTTGAAGCCAATTTTAAAGAATTACTAAATACAATTAAAATTTTAAATACAAAAAAAGTTGTAGTTTTAAGTCTATATAAGACCAAAAACATGGATGAACTAACAATATCAAGATTAAATGCCATTATTCGAGATTTAACTTTAAGTAATAATTTTATTTATATAGACATCAATAATATTTTAAATAATGATGCATATTATTTAGACAAAAATAGCTTTTATATTAACTATTTAGGCCATAAAGCTATTTATAATGAAATAAAAAAAGTAATTTAACCCTTGTAAAGTTTAAAATATATGATATAATACTTAAGACAAATTAATTACTATGTCAAAAAATTTGATATGGCGGGAGGATAAAATGAAAAAAGGAATTCATCCAGAAATGAAAGAAACTACTATAACTTGTGCTTGTGGTGCATCTTTTAAAACAAAATCAACTAAGGAAAATATTCAAGTTGAAATTTGTAGTGAGTGTCACCCTTTCTATACTGGAGCTCAAGGAAAAGTTAAGAAAACTGGTAATATTGAAAAATTTAATCGTAAATACGGTTTAACAAGTGAAAAATAATGATTACAATGTAGTCATTTTTTTTATACAATAGTGAAAATATGGAATTACTTAAAAACAGTACAAATTTAAAATATAGTGAGTTTACTAAAGAAGATTTAAAAGATAACTATCGCGAAACGCTAAATTTTTCTTGTAATACGCCCTTTGGTCACGAAATAGAATATCGTAATGCTAATCACAACGCCCTTACTTCTTATTTAAAACTAAATTATCCCGATTGGCTTAATAAAGAAGAATATTCTATTAGCAAAGATGATTTAGATCCTTTTTTAAATGATGAAATAAATTCTTTTCATCTAACTAATAATCCTAAATATTTAGAAGAATTAAGAAATATTTGCCAGTACTTAAGAACTCATATAATAGATAAACAATATATTTTTAATACTAAAAACCTAACTGAAAAAGTGCCATTATTATATTTTTTAATAAATATAAATTGTGATCGTTTATGTGGTCTAAATTTTAACAATTTGGTTAAAAGACCCTCCAATACCATTGAAATAAGATCCATAAAGGTACTTTAATGAAGTAATCATTCAAAACAATCTAAACTTCTTTGCTCACCTTCTTTTGTATCCGTTAAGCCCTAATTACAACACTGATTTAATAAATTATTATTATAACAAAAATACATATAATACCACAAATGAACCAATTATTAAAAAAGCCTTAAAACTATCAGATTTAATATTTATAACAAATTTAGATAAAACTTACTTTTTAAAACAATACATAAAAGGAAGTGAAACATCAAAAACTTACTCTCTATGTCGTAAATTAACATCAACAAAATAAAAAGACACTGTTATAATTTTATACACAAGACATAAAATATCAGTATCAAATATTTAAGCAAAAAACTAAGGACTAATCTTGTATCCCAATTCTACTATTCCAAGTCTTGACCAAGAATATGAGTTTAAAAGGGATATTGGGCGCAAACCAATCGTGTTGTTCACGTTCCAGTTGTCGAGGTTGCCATTCGAATTCACACCGAACACGACAGCACCGCTGTTATAGTTACGTAATATTAACACTTAAGTTATTAATTAGATTAACCCTAAACATTATATCATAATTTAATAAGTAAAACTATAATTTAGGTTGATAATCAATCTTGCCCAAAAGATAATCTGCACTTACTCCATATTTTTTACAAATAGTATATAAAAAAGGCGTTGCAATTAAATTTCTTCCCTTTTCATTAAAAGCAATACTTGAAAATGTTGTATTTAAAATAGAAGCCAACTTAACTTGAGTTAATTTATATTCTTTTCTAAATTCCTTTAACCTAATCCCTGCTTTAATATTATCAATCTCACTAGAAATATTCTTATAATTTAGATTGTCAGTAAACCCTAATAAATAATCAACCGAAACATTATAAAAAACAGCTATTTTATTTAGATGTTTAACTGGAATTGAATAATAATCATTTTCATATTGATTATATTGTACTCTATTAATGCCAATGCTCTTTGCTACATCTTCTTGTGTCAAATTGTGCTCTTCTCTAAGATTTCTCATTATTTTGTTATAATTCACCTTAATCACCAACATAATTGTCTCAAATATCCTAATAATATCTACCACGTGTAATATATTGTGTTATTTTTCTTGGCTTTTGATACAATAAATAATATAATAAAAATATAAATGATAATTTTCTAATATAATTGAGGCCTCATTATTT
>CAOVIS010000046.1:6708-8535 GCA_948543905.1 uncultured Bacilli bacterium | reverse complement strand
CTATTAACTATAAACCATATGATTTTAAAGTAATGGCCTTGTATAAAAATGATGGAAGTGGTGATGTTGAAATAAACGAAATGCCCTCAAGTGGTTATGTTATTAATGAAAGCAAAAGTTATTGTTATACAACAGATAGTAATAATCATGACTCGAATGCTAGATTATATACGCTTTCGTCAGGAGAACATGTAATCGCTAATCTAGATAAAAACGATAAATGTTATCTTTATTTTGATAAATCCAACATTACAAATACAATTATTGGCAGTATAACAGGAAAGATTGAAAAAATAAGTTTTACAGGGATAGCAACGGCAGCAGATACAGGAGTATATAGTGCTCCAGATGATTATGGAACATCATACTATTTTCGAGGATTGGAAGAAAGGCTAAATAACTGGGTAAAATTTGCAGAATTTTATTGGCGAATCGTAAGGATTAATGGAAATGGTACAGTAAGAATGATATATAGTGGTGCAGCTAGTGGCAATCCAAGTGATACCAATAAAAAAGGAGTAACAACGCAAATAACATATCAATATAACCATACTTATAATGATAATGCGTATGTAGGATATATGATGGGCATTTCGCTCAATGGAACAGGAACAGGAACAACAGCAAATGAAACAAGCAGTAATTCAACAAGCTATAGCCAAGCACATAGTAATATCTATAATAGTGATGCAAAAATACAAATAGATAGCTGGTATAAAACAAACATAGTAGATAAAGGATATAGTAACTATATCGATACAAATATAGGCTTCTGCAATGATAGAGAATTAAGCAGTGGAACAGGTTATAGAAAGCAGAATTCAGAATATGAACCATGGGGAAGATTATATCAAAATGGTTCGTGGAAAACAACGCAAACCCCAACGCTCCAATGCATCAATAAGAGTAGAGACTTGTTTACGGTATCAAATGCAAGTATAGGTAACAAAAAACTAACATATCCAATAGGAATGTTAACAAGTGATGAAGTGATATTTGGAGGAGGTTTTGGAGGAAGAATAGATAGTACTGGCTATTATCTATATACAAATCAAAGTTATTGGACAATGTCTCCATCTAACTGTAACGGCTATAATGCTGTCATGCTTGCTGTTACTTCAAGGGGTTATTTAGAGAACGTCTCTGTGACAAACTCATATGGTTTAAGGCCAGTAATAAATTTAAAAGCAGATACAAAACTAACAGGAAGCGGAAGCGAATCTAATCCCTTTGTGGTAGTTTAATTTCTATGCCTATATTGCTTGTTATATTTTTTCTACTGTATAGTATAACTTTATATATAGGCATAATAAAATAGCTTAATTAATTTTAGGCTTTTTTTGTTTTATTTTTAAATAAAAATTGACACCTGCTCTTCTAAAGTGTATACTTAAATTAAGTGAGGGATGACTAATGCGAGGAATATATAAAAATATTTTAATATTTATAACCGTATTATTGTTAGGCTGTGGGTTTGTAGGTATACTATATTTATTTTATGATAAAGTTATAGCTGATTCAACTGAGGTTATTGCTGATGGTGATTTATCTACTAATTTTATGAATGGCACTACCGTCGATAGTAGTGCTACTTACTCTTTTTCTGTTACTAATAGTGGCGATAAAGAAATGCATTATAATATATATGTTACAGATATAATCGGTGATATTACGAATTTAACTTATAGTCTAATTTCTAAAGATATATCCTTAAATATTCAAAATAGTGCCATTAAAAGTGATGATCCCATATTAGCCTTAGACATTACTATTAATTCTAAAGAAACTCAAAATTTTGAATTTATTACTCGTAATAATAATGGCTCA
>CAOVIS010000046.1:0-6698 GCA_948543905.1 uncultured Bacilli bacterium | reverse complement strand
TTTCAAACTTAATGTAAAAAAAACTGAAGCTAGTGAAGAGTATTTTTATAATACCATTCTAAAAAATAATGAGGTTAAAGATAAGCCTCTAACCAAAGTATTGGATGAAATAGCAACTACTGATGAAGGCTTAATTAAAGATATAGATGATTTAGGTACAACTTATTATTTTCGCGGGAATGTTGTTAACAACTATGTAAGTATTAGTAATTCTCTATGGCGTATAATGCGTATTAATGGAGATGGTTCAGTTAAATTAGTTTTAAATGATACCTTAGAAGAAGTATCTAATTATAATAATGATTTTGAAAAATTTAATGAGTTTGATAATACAGATATTTATAAGGCTTTAGATGATTATTATAAGTCAACTTTAAGTGAATTTGAAGAGATTATAGCTAGCAGTAAATATTGTATTGAAGAAGAAATTGATAAAGAAAAAAATGAAGAAGACTCTTCTACATATACGCTTATTATTACCAACAAAATTCCCACCTTTAATTGTATTGGTTCATCTTATAGTAGTTATGTTACTACTCTTAGTGTTGATGATGTTTTATATGCTGGAGCAAATTTTGAAAAAGATAATGACAAATATTTCTTATATAATAAAGATATTGATAATATTTGGTGGACTTTAAGTCTTGCTAAAACCAAGAATAAAAACTTTTATCCTTTTAGTGTTAATAAAAATGGTAAAGTAGAGTATAGCACTTCTGGAGACCTATATCGGGGTCTTAGACCTGTCATTAATATTGTACGTAAAACCGTAGTTACCAGCGGTGATGGAACTATTGACAATCCATATATAATAAGTAATAATAGTAAATGATATGTAAAGTTATTTAAAATAAATGTAAATAATATATTTATACTTTAATATTTACTTATTTTCTGTTACAATAAGAGTGTGGTGAAGATTATGCAGATATTTAGTGATACAATAAATTTTATTAGAACCCTTTCATTTGTTGACATTGTGTTCTTTCTAGCCGTTTTAGCTCTGATGCTTTTAATTATAACTTTAGTCTATTTTATAAGTGAAAATAAAGAAGAAAAAGTAAATGTTGCTAAGAAATCTATAAGTAAAATAGAGTCGATAGAGCCTGAGAAAAAAAATACTAATGATTTACTAGACTTAAAAGCTTTAACTGCTGCTTTAGAAGCGGCTGAAGATGAAGAAAGTGAAAATCATAATCTAGTTAAATATGAAGAAGAACAAGAAGAAAAAGCAATCATTAGTTATGAGGAACTACTAAATAGAAAAAATGATTTTGCTATTAATTATAGTGAAGAAGAAAATATTGATGAAGAACTAACAATCAAGAAAGTTGATTTAGATAATTTAATAAATAAAGAAGTTAGAATTAAACCCGAAGTTAAGGTATCACTAATTTCATATGAAAAAGAGGAGGCTTTTTTAAAAGCATTAAAAACATTGCAGCAGCAATTAAATTAAGGGGGAAAGTTATGAAGTTTAAAATTATAACTTTAGGATGTAAAGTTAATACATATGAAAGTGAATATATGCTAGAACATTTAATCAGTTCTGGCTATATTTTATGTGATGATAATCCAGATATCGCTATTGTAAATACTTGTAGTGTTACTAATGAAGCTGATAAAAAAAGTTTAAAAATAATTCGTAAAGTAAAAAGAGACAATCCTAAGTGTATTTTAGTAGTATGCGGATGTTCTTCTGAGAATAATCGTGAAAAGTATCAAAGCATGGATATTGATATTTTAATTGGTAATAAAAATAAAAGTGAGATAGTTAGTATTATTAATGAGTATATTCAAAATAAAAATCAATATATTTATTTTAGCCCTAAGTGGATAACTGAATTTGAAGATATGCAAGTAGCTAAGTTTACTACTCATACAAGGGCTTTTATGAAAATTGAAGATGGTTGTGATAATTTTTGCTCTTATTGTATTATTCCATTTACTCGGGGGAGTGTTCGATCTAAAGATTTTAATAAAGCTATAAAAGAAGCTAAAATTTTGGCTAAAAATCAGCATCAAGAAATAGTTTTAACTGGAATTCATACAGGAGCCTATAATTCAAATGGTCATGATTTAAGTGATTTAATTAAAGAATTAGCAAAAATTAATGGTTTAGAGCGAATTAGAATATCAAGTATTGAAATAACCGAGTTAACACCTAAATTTTTAGAAGTTTTAAAAACTACACCTAAGATATGCAATCATCTTCATATTCCTTTGCAAAGTGGCAGTGATAATATTTTAAAGCGAATGAATCGTAAATATAATAAAGCTTATTTTAAAAGTATTATTGCTAAAATAAGAGAAATTAGGCCAGATATATCAATTACTACCGACTGTATTGTAGGGCATCCCTATGAAACAGATGCTGATTTTCAGGAATATTTAGATTTTTGTAAGTATATTAATTTTAGCAAAATTCATGTCTTTCCATACTCGGTAAGAAAAGGCACCGCATCTAGTTTAATGCCACAAGTAGATTTCAATACAAAAAAAGAGCGCACTCAAAAATTACTTTCTTTATCTCAAGAACTAGAATTAGCCTATTTAAAAAAATTCATTGGTTCTACTCTAGAAATTATTACAGAAGAGTATTATAATGACTATATAATTGGCCATACTTCTAATTATTTAAAGGTATTAATTAAAGGCGATTATAAATTAAACCAAATATATCTTTGTAAGTTAATATCATCTGAAGATAATTATTTATATGGTGATGTAATATCCTGCAAAGCTCTGCAAAACATATAAAATAAAGGAGAAATGAATTATGCAAGATTTTTATAATTGGCAAAATGAAGATACGATTGAAGCTTTAGCAAGTAAGCATTTCGATACTTTTATGCCTTCAATGGAAGTATTAGAAGTATCCCTAAAAACTAAGAGCTATTCTAGTAGTGATTTTACTAAACATTTAGTTCGAGATGTTAAAATCGATGAACCAGAAGAAATAAAAGTTAAGCCTCATACCTTAAAAAAAGGTATAGTTGCATCTTTAAAAAGAACTATAGATAACCTATTTCCTAAGCGATATATCCTTACAGATGAAAGAATTTTTTTACAAGCGGATACTTTTGGCCGATACTATTTTAAGATTGATAATGTAAGATATTATATCGATGAAAATATGGAAGTTGCCATTGATTTAGAAGGTTATTTATGGGAGATAGTTTATACTAATAGTACTTATCAAGTAGTTGGAGGCATTAATAAATACGAAGGTGATTTTCCATTTAAATTTGCTAGTGAAAAACTTCGTGATAAATATTATGATGGTATAGCCGAGACGGAACTTGATCCGGTATTTGAAAATCCTTTTACTAAAGAGCAATTAACTAGTGATAGTAAAGTAATTGACTTTATAGCTTATAAAGAAAAGCAAATGAAACGTTAAATAAGGAGTTCTAGCATGAATTACATCAAAGGAAAAATACGAAATATTATTTATCAAAATAGGGACAACGGCTACGTTGTTGCGGTTTTTCGCATTAAAGAAACTAATGACTCCAAAATGGAAGAATATATCAATAAAACAGTTACAATTACTGGTGTTTTTTTAGATATTAATGAAGATGAAACTTTTATCTTAAAAGGAATTCCAACTAAACATGAACGTTTTGGCTTTCAATATAAAGTAGAATCTTATGAAAAAGAAATTCCTACGAATGAAAGTGCTATAGTTGATTTTCTAACTAGCAGTCTAGTTAAAGGTTGTGGAGAGGTAACAGCCAAAAGAATAGTCGCTAAGTTAGGGAAAGATGCTATTAAATTAATAAAAGAAGATGCAAGTGTTTTATATGATATTGAAGGTTTAAGCGTTACTAAAGCGAATACTATCAGATTATCCATTTTAGAGTGTTCCGATGCGGATGATTCTTTAGTTAATTTAACAAGTCTTGGATTTAGTATTAATGAAGCTACACTTATTTATAAAAAATATCAGACGAGCACAAAGTATATTTTGGAATCAAATCTTTATACCTTATGTGAAATTTTAGATTTTAATAAAGTTGATACAATTTATCGTTCTACTCATGAAGAATATGATGAAATTCGTCTTAAAGCCTGTGTTGTAGAAGCTATGCGTCGTCTATCCCTTACCAGTGGTGATACTTACTATTATGAAGAAGAAATAAAAGATAATCTCAAAAAGGAATTTAATTTAATATTAGATCCTGATACTTTTGATAATATTACTTATACTCTAGAAACTGAGAATAAAATAATTATTGAAAATAATATGTATTATTTAACAGAATGTTATGAAGCTGAAAGTGATATAACTAGCAATTTATTTTCTTTAAGTGTGGCAAATAAAACTCCTATTTATGATTTTGATAAAGAATTAGCTAGTATTGAAACGGAAATTGGTGTTAACTATAATGAAGATCAAAAAAATGCTATTAGAAATTCTTTAGAAAATAAAGTAACTATTATCTCTGGTGGGCCAGGTACTGGTAAAACAACTATTATAAATGCTATTGTAAGGTTATATATTAGGCTACATAACTTATCACCGATGGAAACAATAGGACGTATTGCCTTAGTCGCTCCCACTGGTAGAGCAAGCAAAAAAATGAGTATGGCTACCACACTTCCAGCTATGACTATTCATCGCTATTTAAAATGGAATAAAGATACTAATAATTTTGGGGTTAATGAATTTCACAAGGCTCAAGAAAACTTAATAATTGTTGATGAGATGAGTATGATTGATATTAATCTATTTAATGCTTTACTAAAAGGAATTAGAAGCAACGTTCAACTTATCATGGTTGGAGATGTTTTTCAACTTCCTTCAGTAGGTCCAGGCCTAATTCTAAAAGATTTAATTGAAAGTGAGTTATTTACTTTTTGTCCTCTAGAAAAAATCTACCGTCAAAGTGATAATTCATATATACCTTATTTAGCATTAGAAATAAAAAACAAAGATTTATCTGAGAGTTTTGTTAGTAAAAAAGATGATTACAATTTTTTAGAAGCCGACAGTAAAAATATTAAAGATATGATTAAAAAGATATGCCTCATGAGCAAAGAAAAGGGTCTAACTGAAAATGAAGTTCAAATTTTGGCTCCGATGTATAAAGGCGAAAACGGGATTGATAATTTAAATATAATTTTACAAGAATTATTTAACCCACCAAGTCCCAAAAAAGATGAGATAAAAATTGGTGAAGTGATTTTTCGGGAACAAGATAAAGTTTTGCAACTTCAAAATAATCCTGATTGCAATGTTTTTAATGGAGATATTGGTTATATCCGTGAAATAAAAAAATTGGGTGGTAAAAAAGATACTATGATAATTGATTTTGAGGGCAATAAAGTTGAATATACTAAAGAGGATATGTGGGAAATAAAACATGCTTATGCTATCACTATTCATAAGAGTCAAGGTAGCGAATTTCCTCATGTTATTTTACCAGTTTCGCGAAATTATTATAAAATGCTTTATAACAAATTAATTTATACTGGAGTATCAAGAGCTAAAAAGAGTTTAATTATTATAGGTGAAGCTAAAAGTTTTATGATGGCCGTTAATAATGATTATGCTAGTTCTAGAAAAACCGCTTTAAAAGAAAAATTATTGCATAAATTTATTAAATCTCACACATAATATAATTGAGGTGTATAATAATGAAAAAAATGGTCGCAGGTAGTGTTATAGCTATGTCTCTTGGAGCTGGCATGATGGCTTATGCCTTAAATTCTAAAAAAACAAGTAAAAAGGCTACCAAACTAGTTAATAATGCTATGGAAAAAGCAAATAATAAATTAAATAGTATGAAATAGAGAGCATAGTCTCTTTTTTCTTTGCAAATCTTTAGAATATATGTTAAAATTTAGTTGCAACTAACCTAGAAAGGGTATTATGTTATTAAAAGCTAATAATCTTATCAATATAAAAGCCGGTGCTTATCATTTAGAGTTTGCAAGACTTATTAGAATTCGCTTTTTAATGTTTTCATTATTTATCTAAGAAAAAAAGAAATACTCCTTGCAGCATTTCTTAATTTTTTAATATTTTGTAATTCTCTTCAACGCTTCTTTTAACACCATTTTTTACAGATTTAAGATAGTCTGGTAGTAAATGTAAGTGGAGATGTTTTACTATTTGGTCTTCACCATAATTAATAAGTAAAGTAAGAGACTTTGCGTTTAACTTTTGCATCATCTCTGGACCTAGATTTTTAGCTACCTTATACATATGACTTATTACTTCGTCATTAACACTTAAAAAATCCTCGTAATGTTTTTTTGGAATAATAAGTGCATGTCCATCCGTAGTAGGATTAATATCCATAATAACCGCAACTAAATCATCTTGATACAAAATATTTCCTGGCATTTCTCCTTTAGCTATTTTACAAAATATACAGTCCATGTCATCACCCATCTAAATTATAACATATAAAATATAATTCCTAAAATAATTTTTATTAAAAAAGTGAACTTTTACTTAATTTAGCATAGATTATCATTAGGAGGGAGATACTTATGGCTAGTTATAAAGAGATTGTTACGAAAGCGGTGATTGGAAAGGCTAAAAAGAGTAGTAATTCTAAGTTTAGTTTGACCCCTGAGGAAAAACCTGATACAGTTTTAGGTTGTTGGGTTATCAATCATGAATTTAATGGTAGAAATAATAATGGAGCAGTTAATGTAAATGGAAGTTTTGATGTTAATGTTTG
>CAOVIS010000045.1:7755-8597 GCA_948543905.1 uncultured Bacilli bacterium | reverse complement strand
TAGTGTTTTAAAAAATAATTTTACAATCGGCATTATTGATGATGAAACAAATACCAGTTTACCAAAAGAAGAATATAATATCGAATTAGATGCTGATGAATTTTTAGTGTATGGCTTTGGTTCAGATGGATGTGTAAGTGCATCTAAAGATGTTTTAAAAATTGCCGGTAAAGAAGGGTACTATGTAAATGGCTATTACAGTTATGATTCTAAAAAAAGTGGGGGAATTACAGTAAGTAATTTAAGATTTAGTAAGAGGGAGATTAGGGCGCCATTTTATGTTTTTAATCCGAGATTAGTTATAATTACTAAAGATGAATACTTAAAAAAATTTGATTTTTTAGATAATATTAAAGATAATGGTACTTTAATTATTAATACGAAGAAAACGGAAGATGAAATAAATATTTTTTTAAAAAATAAAGATAAAGAAATACTTCTTAGAAGAAATATTAAAGTTTATATTATTGATGCTTATGATATAGCAGCAAGTTGTGGGATAAGTGGTAAAGTAAGTAAGATAATTGAAATGTTATTATTAAATGAGTTAAAAACAGAAAATGGTTATCAGCTACTTAAACAAAGTATTGAAAATAGTTTTAGAACTAAGGGGCAAAATATTGTAGACAGTAATATAAAAGCAATAGAAATAGCTGTATCATCCTTAAAAGAAATTAAAATAAACGATACTAAAACTTATGATGATGATAATAATTTAGATGTTATTGATAAGATTAATAAACGAATGGGAGATAATTTGACAGTTTCTGAAGTAGAAGAATTTCTGGATGGAAGATTTCCAAATAGCCTTAGTAGATTAGAAAAGAGGCATATGAATACGG
>CAOVIS010000045.1:1593-7709 GCA_948543905.1 uncultured Bacilli bacterium | reverse complement strand
TGGATATCAGAGGCTTGTATAGAGTGTGGAAGATGTAGTTTTGTGTGCCCTCATGCAGTTATTAGAAGTTTTATTACGAAAGAGAATAGAGGTATACCATATTTAATTAATAAAGATTATAATTATGAGATAATGGTAAGTGAAGAAGATTGTACTGAGTGTGGATTATGTATTTTAGAGTGTCCTGGGAAAAATGGTAAAAAAGCTTTAGAATTTGGACCAATTAACTTTAAAAATAAAGAGCTAGTTAATGATTATTTTAATAGTTATCAAAATCCAGAAATATTTAATAAATTTAATGTGCCAGGGGCAAGTCTTTGTAAACCTAAATTAGAGTTTAGCGGAGCTTGTGCAGGATGTGGGGAAACACCTTATATTAATTTAATTACAAGACTTTATGGAGATGAATTAGTAATTGCTAATGCAACAGGTTGTTCTAGTATTTATGGCGGTTCTGTTCCTAGTACACCTTATAGTATTCCTTGGGCTAATTCTTTATTTGAAGATAATGCGGAGTTTGCTTTAGGTATGCATATTTCATATGAAAATAAAAGAAATTTAATTAAAAAAATAATGCTAGATGAAATGGATAGTGTTGATGAGTCTATAAAAGAAATATTTAATGAATATATTGCTAATATGGATAATTTTAAGATTACATATGAAGTTAAAAATATATTACAAGATTTGGAAATTCCTAAGCGTTTGCGATCATTAATAAATTATATTCCTAAGCGAACTGTTTTAGCGCTTGGTGGCGATGGTTGGGCTTATGATATTGGTTTTAGTGGAATAGAACATGTATTAGAAAGTGGAGAAAATATTAAAATAATGGTGCTTGATACAGAGGTATATTCTAATACAGGTGGTCAAGCATCTAAAGCTAGTAGAATAGGTCAAGTGGCAGAATTTGCTGATTTTGGTAAAAGAACTCCCAAAAAAGACTTATTTAGGATAGCGATGGCTATACCTAATTGTTATGTGGCAAGTATTAGTTTAGGAGCTAATATGATGCATAGTATTAAAGTTATCCTGCTTTGATTATTGCTTATGCACCTTGTATTGAACATGGGATTAAAACTGGCATGTCGCATTCAATTTTAGAAGAAAAATTAGCAAGTGAGGTTGGTTATACTCTTTTAATGCGTTATAAGCCAGAGGAAGATAAGTTATATTTAGATAATAAAGAACCTAATTTTACGGAATATGATAAGTTTTTAAATAATGAGACAAGATATAATGCTTTAAAAATAAAAGATGCTAAACTTGCAGAAGAACTAGTCTTAGAGCAAATAGATTATGCTAAAAAAAAATATGCTTATTATAAAAAAATAAGTGAAGAATAATAAAAAGATGTATAATCATTAGCATCTTTTTTGTTTGCACTTTTGTCTAATTTTGTCGCTGAATTTAAAAAAGTTACCCATTTTTTTTAAAAAGAAGGAAATCCATAGTTAAGGGATAATAAGTATAATTAGAAAGGAGTATTATAATGGTTACATCTAATTTTAAAAATTTACTTCATGATTTAGAGTTTAAATATGTTTTTTCACATCAAGAAATTTTAGAAGATTTTATTAATTCTTATTATGAGTATACTCATGAGAATAAAAAATTTTTATTCTCTAGTATTAAAGCTCAAGATTACATTATGCCTAATAAAAAAAGTTAAAGCATTTTTTGGGGATATAGTCGCATGTCTTGATAACGGCGAGACTATTTTAATTGAGGCTTATACGCAATTTGGAAGAGAAGAATATGCTAAGAGTTTTAATTATTTGTCTAGAGTATATTCTAATCAAGTAGAATCTGGGAAAAATAAGTATAAAGATTGTAAGAAAGTAACATGTTTAAATCTTATGACTGGTAATTACCGAAGAGTAAATAATGAGATAGTAAATGATTACAATATGAGTCATAAGATAACTCACAAAATAATCGATAATGGGGAGATAGAATATGTTTTAATAAGACTTGACCAAATTGTAAACGTTAGATATACTTTAAATGAATCGAGATTTATTAGATGGTTAAAACTAATAAATGCTAGTAGTTTAGAGGGGATGGAGAAAATAGGAAAGGGTGATGAAGTAATGGAACAAGCAATAGAATTTATAAAAAGATATTCGGGAAGTGAAATGGACCATAACTTTGATGATATAATTGCTTATCATGCAAATTATGCGGAAGAACGCGGTGAAAAACGCGGAAGATTAATACAAGCTAAACAAACTGCTAAAAAGTTAAAAGCAAAAAGTATGAATACAAAAGAAATTAGTGAAATAACTGGCTTAACTATTAAGGAAATAGAAGAGATTTAGTGAAATGGGTAAGTAGATTGAACAAGCAATATAGTATGGACGCTAATAATATTTTTTTAGATATAATTTTTAATTGTACTAAATTAAATATTAAAGAATTACGAAAAATACTAAATATTGATACTAATTAATTTATAATTTAGGGTTAATCTAAAAGTTGGAACTTTTTTAGTCTCCGTATAATGCGAGTGTATAGGCATAAAAAAGGTTCTAGATAAATTCTAGAACTTTTAAAATAGACAAAAATAAGGAAGCTGCCCCCTGAAGACAGCTTCTAAAAGAATAAAAAGGGGTTGACTAGTGTGATACTAGCACCAATTCGCCTTGTAAGTGAATTGGTGATTGTTATAATAAATGATAAAGTAGTTTTTGTCAACACTTTTTTGTTAAAATTATATAATTAATTTACAAGTAGCTTTTTATTTGTTAAAATTATAATGGAGAGTGACTAGAATGGTCTTAAAAAAACCTTATGCATTTATTATTAAACATTTTCGTTTGATACATATTTTTCTTTTGTTACCTATGTTTTATTTAGCAATTAAAACTAGAAATATTGGTAACTTTTTAAGTACATATGTGAAAAGTGATTATACTTTTACAAGTAATGTTTTAGAGTTATCTAGTTTGGCTAGTAATTACATTAATATTTTGATGTATCTTAGTGTGGTTATAATACTTGCTACTCATATTACTTTAAGTTTTGTTTTGCAGCTTAAAGATAAGCCAACTAAATATTATAATATTAGTATTATTTATTATATTGGAATATTTATTTTAATTACAGCAGGTTTTAGTGTTTTTAATATGATTGAAAATGATTTGCTAGAAGATGTTTTTGCACGAATTATAAGAGACCTTGCATGGGTTGTGTATTTTAGTGAATATATTTTTATAATTTTAACAATTATTCGTGGTATTGGTTTTAATATTAAAAAATTTAATTTTCAAAGTGATATTGAATCTCTGGAAATTAGTAGTGAAGATTCAGAGGAATTTGAATTTTTAGTAGGACTTGATACTTATAAAACTAAAAGAAGTGTTAGAAGATTTATTAGAGAGTTAAAATATTATTATAAAGAAAATAAATTTATATTTAATATAATTATTGTTGTTAGTGTAGGAATAATAGGAACAACTATTTATATGAATAGAGAAGTTAATATGCGAGATTTTAAAGAAGGAGAATCTCTTGCTTTTGGTTATTTAAATTTAACGGTTACTGATACTCATATATCTGATTTAACGCATAATGGTAAAGTTTTAAAGGATGGTAAATACTATTTTATTATGGAACTTAAAGTAGTAAATAGATTTAGAGAAGATAAAAATTTAAATTTTGCTAATATTCAGCTTATTGTTAATGATAAGACTTATTTGCCTGATATTCCATCGGCTAACTATTTTATTGATTTTGGTAATCCTTATCAGGGCACAGGAATTAAAGGGGTGAGTCAAGCTAATTATGTTTTGGTTTATGAAATCGATAAGAAAGATATTAATGGAGATTTCTATCTTAACTTATATACTAGTTTAAATAAAAGAAAAGTAATAGTTAATCCAGATGTCATAAACAGTAATGTTTCTAATAATCGAATAAATGCGGGGGTTACTACAGGACTTGGGAATACTAGTTTAAAAAATAGTAAAACTTCTCTTATAAGTTATGAAATAACTAATAGATATGTTTATAATTATAGACATTGTAGTGGTGATTATTGCTACCAATCGACTAATTCTTTTAATATTGATAATGCTAGTGAAATAGGTAAACGAACATTTTTGGTGTTAGGTTATAGTTTAGAGCTTGATCCAAATTCTAAGTATATGAGTACAAGTAAAAATTATAAAGATTTTTTTAGAGATTTTTTAGAAATTAAATATAAAATAGGAGATAAGGAATATAAAACATCAGGTGAGATTATGAACAATAATAATTATAGTGATAATCTAGTTTTAAAAGTACCTTACGAAATTAATAATGCTAGTGAGATTGAGGCGCTTATTACAATAAGGAATGTAGGGTATAGCATAAAACTTAAGTGATTTACAGGTTATAATTTGACAAATAGCTTCTTTTTTGATAGAATTAAGCCATATATTTTTAGTGGGTGGTTTATAGTGGTAGCTGTAGTTCAAAATTATTATAATAATTTGATAGATGAAGCTTCTAAGCATTTTGCATCTAAAGATATTGCACTAATTAAGAAGGCTTTTAGATTTGCTAATGATTTACACAAAGGTCAATTAAGAAAAAGCGGGGATCCTTATATTATTCATCCTCTAGCGGTAGCATGTATTTTAATGCAAGATTTATATAATTTTGATTTAAATAGTGTGATTGCGGCGCTTTTACATGATACAATAGAAGATACAGGAATTACAGCAGAATTTATTGAAGATCACTTTAACCAATACAATGGTTTTAAGGGAATTAGCTAAAGATTACCGAATTGGAGATATTAAAGTTGCAGATAGAATGCATAATATGCGAACTTTAGAATATACCGAAAGCAATAAAAAAGTTTATAAGGCATTAGAAACAGAAGGATTCTTTGTACCTTATGCTTATAAAAGAGGGGCTAATAAAGCGGCTAGAGAACTTGAAAATTTATGTTTTAAATATGCTAATCCTTTTGAGTATCAAAAAGTTGAGGCTATTAGAGAAAATTTTGCCAGAAGTTTTAAGGTTCATTTAAATAAATTGCATGAAAGATTAGAAAAAATATTTTTAAATAATGAAATGGATCATAAAATAAGTTTTTATTGTATGAAACCTTGGGATTTATTTAATAATCTTCAAGAAAAGAGAAAATTAGCAAAAATAAAAAATTTTTTAAATTATAAAATAGTTGTAGATAGTAAAGATGATTGTTATGAAGTACTTCGTTTAATAAAAAGTGAATTTACAACTTTAAATAGTGATGTTCATAATCATTTTGAAATAGCATCAAGCGATGGTAAGAGAGGACTTTTTATTTATATTCATGGATTTAAGCAATATTATGTTAATATTGAGATATGTACTAAAAAAATGGATATGATAAATAAGTATGGGTTTACTTATTTGGTGCAGGATTTTAGTACTAAAGATACAAATGATATCCAACGTATTTTATATAAATCTTCGAATTTTATGGCTGATTTAAAAGAAATGACAGCTTATTATAGTGATAATAAAGAATTAATGGAATATGTAAGAAAAGAATTATTTCAAAGAAGTATTACAGTATATACGCCAGAGGGAAAAAAGATTACTTTACCAATTGGAGCGACAGTTTTAGATTTTGCTTATAAAATTCATACAGATATTGGCCATCAAGCGGCTTATGCTTATATTAAAGATGTGATGGTTGATCTTAGTTTCCCTGTTAGAGATGGAGATATTATAAGAATTGTTAAATCGCCATATATGACTAGAATAAAAGAAGATTTAGATTATGTAGTAACAACGAGGGCAAGAAAAAAAATAAATGCAATTTTATATGATTAAAAGTTCTAGGTATCTGGAACTTTTTTGTATTTTTTCTTGAAAAAGGCTATAAATTAAAGTATAATTAAGTTATAAAAATAGGAGGATATTATGAGGAAGATAATTGCTAGTTTAGATATTGGAACTAACTCTATTAAACTTCTGGTAGGGGAATTTATCAAGAATAATCTTAATATCCTAAGTGTTGCAGAAGTTCCTACAAGGGGTATAAAAAAGGGATTAATTGTAAATAGAGACGAAGTTATTCCTACATTAAAAGAAGTTTTTCATAAGTCTGAAGAAATGTTAGGAGTAAGAGTATC
>CAOVIS010000045.1:0-1572 GCA_948543905.1 uncultured Bacilli bacterium | reverse complement strand
GCTTATTACACAGAAAGCATTATAGCGGAAGGGTCTAGTACAATTACGAATGAAGATCATGTAGTTACGAATCAAGATTTAATAAGAGCAATGCATGCGGCTAGCTATAATAAAATAAATGAAGATAGTGAACTTATTAGTGTTGTACCTACATCTTATAAAATAAATGGTGAAGAAACGGTTAAAAATCCTCTTAATATGATAGCTAAAAAAATATCTTTAAAAGCAGTTTTAATAACGGCTCCTAAAAATAACATTGATAGTTTTGTTAATGTGTTGGAACGTATTGGAATTAAAGTTATAGATATAGTAGTAAGCCCTCTTAGTGATTATGCGGCTTTTAGAACAAAAAATTTAGCAGGTTTAGTGGGAGCTGTAATTAATATTGGAGCAGATATAACAACCGTATCAATTATTAATAAAGGAATACTTACAAAAACTGAAGTTATTGAACTTGGAGGCGCTAATATTACTAATGATATTGCTTATATATATAAAATAACTAAGAAAGATGCTAATGATTTAAAAGAAAATTTTGGCCTTGCAACAACTGATATGGCAAGTGAAAAAGAAAAAAAATATTTAACCGATCGTTTAGGCGAAGAAATTGTTATTAATGAACGTGAGTTAAGTGAAGTAATTGAGAGTAGATTATTAGAGATTTTAGAGTTATGTAAAAAGCAAATAAATCTTTTAACTAAAAGAGAAATTAGTTATATTATATTTACAGGAGGAACTACTGAGATAAGAGATTTTAATATTTTACTCGATAAAGTCTTTACTAAAACGCATATTCTTGGTAAAATAGATACTGTAGGTGTAAGAAATAATAAATATAGTGTTGCACTTGGAACTATTATTTACTATAATGGTCGACTTAAATTAAAAAATAAGGAATATTCAGTATTTAATTTAGATGAACTTGAAATACTAAGTGGAGTACATAAAAAAGTTAGTATTAATGAAAACTCTATATTAGGCAAGTTATTTGGATATTTTTTCGATAGTTAGGAGAATGATTATGAACGGACTTGAAATGGATCAAATAGCTAAGATTAAAGTTATTGGCTGTGGCGGCGGGGGTAATAATGCCGTAAATAGGATGATTGAAGAGGGAGTTAAAGGTGTTGAATTCATTGTTGTAAACACTGATCTTCAAGTTTTAAATGCCTCTAAATGTGAAAATAAAATTCAAATAGGTGCAACTATTACAGAGGGGTTAGGGGCAGGAGCTAATCCAGAAATTGGAAGAGCGGCAGCTATAGAATCTAAAGCAGATTTAGAAGAAGCGATTAAAGGTGCTGATATGGTATTTGTTGCTTGTGGTATGGGTGGCGGAACTGGGACAGGTGCAGCGCCAGTCATTGCTGAGATAGCTCAAGAATCAGGAGCTTTAACAGTTGGAATTGTAACTAAGCCATTTAGGTTTGAAGGTAAGAGAAGAATGGAAAATGCTTTATTAGGGCTAGAAGAGTTAAAGAAGCATGTTGATACTTTAATTGTTATTCCAAATGATAAATTAAGAGAAATTATCGATAAAACGACACCATTATTAGATTCATTTAAAGAGGT